>JAGBPV010000008.1 GCA_017633195.1 bacterium | reverse complement strand
CAAATTAAGTAATTATAGTATTGTGTAAAATGTATATAGTTAACTTAATTTAATTATTTTAATAATATAAATAAATTCTCATTATATTTTGAAAAATTCAGAATTAAATTAAAGGATTAAACATGAATGATAATTTAAAAGAAAAATTAAATAATATTCCTAAAAAACCTGGAGTATATTTATGAAAAGATAAATATAATGAAGTAATTTATGTTGGTAAAGCTATTAATTTATACAATAGAACTCATCAATATTTTTTATTTCCCCAAAATTTAAGAAGAACACAATTAGCAAATAACATTTATGATTTAGATTATGTTGTTACTAAAAATGATAATGAAGCATTTATTTTAGAAAACAACTTAATCAAAAAATATCAACCTAAATACAATGTTTTATTAAAAGATGGAAGTAATTATCCTTATATTTTGTTAACTAATGAAAAAGATCCAAGATTACTATATACAAGAATAATTAAAAAGAATAATGGAAAATATTATGGACCAATTAGTGCTGGAATTAAAAATAAATATGATATTTATAATTTAGTTTTAGAATTATTCCCTTTAAGAAAGTGTAATATTGTTCCTAAAGAAAAATGTTTATATTATGATTTACATCAATGTGTTGGACCTTGCATTAATAAAATTGATGTAAATACTTATAAAGAAATTAAAAATAATATTGATGCTTTCTTTCATGGTGAATATAAAGATATTATTGCTAAATTAAAAGAACAAGAATTACAATTAGCACAAAATTTAAATTTTGAACAAGCACAACAAAAAAAAGAATTAATTGAAGCAATTCAAAACTTGACTATAAATCAAACTGTACAATTAGCAAGTTTAGATTCTACTGATATTGTTGCATATAAAGTTATTGATAACAAGATTGGAATTGTTATATTTGGATATACAAATGGAAAATTATTAACTAAATTTGATAGTGTTGAAGATATATATGATGATAATGATACAGAAGTTGTTGCAAACTATTTAATGCAATATTATGAAAAATTTGATCATCCCAAAATTCTTTATGTTTCATTAGATGAACAAAATATTAAATTATTAGAAGAATCATTAAAAATTACAATTAAAAATCCAACTAAAGGGCAAATGAAACAAATCATGCTATCAGCATTAGAAAATGCTGATATTATTATTAAAAATTCATTAAGATCAAAACAAAATAAACTTGCTAGAACAGTTATTGCTAATGAAGAATTAAGACAATTATTAAAAATGGAATCATTAAATAGAATTGAATTATTTGATAATTCTCATATTGATAATGTTGATAGAGTTGGAGCAATGGTTGTATTTGAAAATGGAATAGCAAATAAAAAACTTTATCGTAAATTCATTATTAAAGATAAAACATCACAAGATGATTTAGCTTACATGAAAGAAGTTTTATACAGAAGATATTCTAAAATGTTAAAAAATGAAGAAGCATTACCTGATTTAATTATTGTTGATGGTGCTAAATTACAAGTTGAAGTAGCTAATGAAATCTTAAAAGAATTAAAAATAGATTTATTAGTAAATGTCATTGGATTAAAAAAGAACGATGAACACAAAACTAAAAGTATTATTTTAAAAAATTATAATGAAATCATATTAGATAAAAAAAGTAACTTATATTTTTATTTATTAAATATGCAAGAAGAAGTTCATCGATTTGCAATTTCATTCTTTAGACAAAGACATACAAAATCCTTATTTAGTAGTGAGTTAGATCATATTGAAGGACTAGGAAGTAAAAGAAAAACTTTATTAATGCAAGCTTTTAATAATATATATGAAATAAAAAATGCTACATTAGAACAACTAAAACAAGTAGTTCCATTAAATGTAGCATTAAAACTTAAAGAAAAATTTAATTAGATTTATATAATTCTTTTTGATGTTTATCTTTTCCTTCATGTCAAAAGATTGGAATTGCTTTAAATATGAAAGAATTATTAACTAATATAAAATCACTAAATCCCATTAAGATTGCACTAACAATAGGAAAGATAATTCCAACTCCTGCTAAAGGAGCAACTAATAAATTATAAAACAATGCTCAAATTAAATTAATATTGATAGTTTTAATTGCTTGTTTAATAATTTTAATAGAGTCAACAACACTTTTAATATCATCATCTAAAACAATAAAATCACTCACACTTTTAGAGATATTATTTCCACTATTCATAGCAATTGATACGTCTGCTTGTTGTAAAGCTTCTATATCATTTAATCCATCTCCAACAAAAATTACATTATATTTTTCTTGAATTTTTTTGATAATATCAGATTTTTGTGATGGTAATACTTTACTATAAACTTCATCAAAACCTAATTGCTGTTGTAAGTATTTTGCATTAAAATCATTATCACCAGTAATTAAATAAGTTTTATATCCCATATACTTTAATTCTTTGATTGCTTCATAAGAACTTTCTTTAATTGCATCAATAAATTCAACTTCTAAAACAATCTCATTTTCTTCAATTAAATATGAAAAAGTAATTAAGGGTTTATTTATTGGACACAAATCAAATACACTAGTTACATGATTTTTAGCAACATAACTTGGACTTACAATTTTGTATTGTTTTCCATCAATAACAGCACTTAATCCAATGCCTGGAATTTCTTCAAAATCTTTAATATTGATGTTTGATAAATTATGCTTTTCTTCTTCAATTGCTTTAGTAAATGATAAAGATAATGGATGATTAGATAATTTGCTTAATGCATAAAAAATATATTTATATTTATCTAAACCATGAATATGTTCAATCTTAAATTTTCCTTCAGTAATTGTACCTGTTTTATCAAAAGCAATTGCTTTAATATTTTTAATTGAATCAAAACTAGAAGCTTTATTTAATAAAATTCCATGTTTTAAAAACTTACTACTTGATGCTGCTGCTACAATTGGAATTGCTATTCCAAAAACACAAGGACAAACTCCAACTACAACACCAATTGCATAATATATAGCAATTGAGGTTCTATTTAATGATCAATTAATGTTTCTAGTTTTTATTAATAAGTTTGGTAAATTATTTCCACAATAAAATTGAATTAAAAAGAACATTATTGCTAAAAGGATGACAACTGGAATAAATCAAGCAGCAATCTTGTCAATTTTTTTAGTAACGCTTAGTTTTGCTCCTTGAATTCTTTGAGCTTTTTTAATTAATTGATTAATCATGGAATCTTTATATAAACTAACAACTTTTAATTTAATTGCATCACTTGTATTAATCACACCACCATAAATAATTTCATTTCTAGTTTTTAGTGAATAATTAATTTCACCATTAAAAATACTTTCATCAATATTTGCATAATCTGATATTAATATTGCATCAGCAGGAACAATTCCACCTTTTTTTACAATTATTAAATCATTAACTTTTAAATTCTTAGCTGCAATAACTTCAATACTATTATCAGGTTTAATTAAATTTGCAGTTTGTGCCTTTTTTTCATTTAAATCAGTGATTTTAGAATTTAATTTTTTTTGTAAAGTTCCATTAATAGTTTCACCAATACTTACAATCAAAATAATTGTTGCACTTGTTGAAAAAAAGGGACTGAATAAAATAACATTTCCCATTCATTCTTCAATTGCTAAATACAAAGAATAAAAATAAGGCACTAATGAACCTATTGTAACTAAAGTATCCATTCCTAAAGAATGAGATTTGAATCATTCTTTATAAGTACCAATATAAACTCAATAACCAAAACCAAACATCACATAAGTTGCACCAAGAAATTGAAAAATTGTATTTTTTAATGGATTATCACCAAGTCCAACTAATAATAAGATTACTAGGATACAACTTATACATAAATTAGTTCAAGATCAAATTTCTTTAGAAGATATTTTTCTTTTTTGCTTGTTCATAATAATATTTTTACTTTTAAATATTAATACATAAATTGTGCATAAGACAAATTTACTTTCTTTTATTTATATAAAAAATAAGTTCAAGATTTTTATATAGAAAAAATATAAAAATTTAAACTTATTTTTTAATAAAATCTAAATTATTAATTAGTCTTCAATAACTTCTGCTTTATATCCTGCTTTTTGGATGCTTGATATAATTTCATCAACAGTTATTGAATCATCATAATCAATATTTAATTGTCTTGTTGTTAAATCAAATGCTGGATCTACTTTATTACCAAAATCTTTTTCTAACATTTTTTCAATTTTTTTTGAACAACTAGGGCAATCTAAATTTTTAATTTGTAATACCACATTATTCATAATTTTTATCTTCCTTTTGAATTTGCAGATTTTGTTTTAAATTTTTTGATTCTAAATAAGCTAAATGATAAACATATTGTTTTAATTTAATAAATCCTGAAGCACTATGCTCAATCTTGTTATTAGGAAAACAAAAAATTGGATTTGCTTCTTTAAAAGATAAATCTAATTCATGATTAGTATTATTTGTTTTTTTTAATACATAGAAATATTTAGGATTATATAGTTCAATAAATTTCTTTAAATCATTAATTTTATAATCACTGAAATTTGAAATATGACAAATTCCTAATCCTTGATTAGTTTCAATTAAAGCATATGTTTTATAAATCGTTTTAACTTTACCAAGTATGAATTTCTTCATATAGAATAATTGTAAGTAATTTAATCTATAAATTCAAAAATTATGAATAAAAAATATGATGAAGAATTAAAAAAAATAAATGAAGTTATTGAAACAATTAGATTTTATGTACAAAGAGATGGTGGAGACTTATTCTTTTTAAGTTACAAAGATGATATTGTTACACTAAAAATTACTGGAAACTGTGTTGGATGCAGCATTCAAGATGTAACTTATAAAGATGGATTATTACAAATTTTAAAATTAGAAGTTCCAAGTATTAAAGATTTAGTATTAATTGAAGAAAAAACAAATGATACTATTGATTGAGAACATCTACTTGATTAAACTAGATAATTAAAATAAATAATATTTAATCAATTAGTTCACAAATACATTCATTATTTAAAATACCTTTAACTTTAACTTTTCTTTTTTGTCTAAATAAATCTAGATTTGTTTTTACTAAACATTTAAAATAATAATCACTGTGTCCAATTTGTACATCTTTTTCATTTGAATGTTCAAATAAAACTTCAATTTCTTTATTTAAAAAATTATTTAAATATTTATAACCAAGTTCATCACTTAATTTAATTAAAGTATTTACTCGTTGTTTCTTTATATCTCCATGTAAATCATCTAAAAAACTTGCTTTTGTTATACTTCTTTTTGAATAAGGAAAAACATGTAATTTAAAAAATCCAACTTCTTTGCAAATTTTAATTGTTTCATTAAAATCATTTTCATTTTCAGTTGGATAAGCAACAATTACATCTGTAGTAAAAGCTGAAAGTGGAGATTTTGCTTTAATTTTATTAATTAAAGTAATAAATTCATTTGATGTATAATTACGATTCATATCTTTTAATACTTTATTACTACCACTTTGTAAACATAAATGCCAATGTTGACAAAATCGATCTTTATTACTTGTTATTAAATCAATAATTTCATCACTAATTTGAAATGGTTCAACAGATGATATACGAATTTTAAATTTCAAATCTATCTCATTAATTAACTTTAATAATTTATAAAAATCAATGTCTCCATCCAAATATCCAGCAGTATTTACTCCAGTTAAAACAATTTCTAAAAAACCATTTTTTACTAAGTTAACAATTTCTCTTATAACAACATCATGTTGTTTTGCTCTTTGTTTACCTCTAGCAAAAGGAATGATGCAATAAGAACACATCATATTACATCCATCTTGAATTTTTACAAATGCTCTTGTTTGATCAGAATTAATTAAATCATGATAATGTTCAAATTCTTTAGAATTTAATAACATATTATGATTAATATTTATATTCTTTTTATCTTTAAGATATTGAATAATAAAATCAGCAACTTGTAATTTTTGATCATTACTTACAATAATATTAATTTTTTTATTAGCTTCTAAATACTTCTTACCTAAAGTTGTATAACATCCAGTAACAACAATAATTGCATCCTTATTTAATTTTAAGGCACGATTAATCATGTTTCTTGATTTTAAATCTGCTTGATTTGTCACACTACAAGTATTAATAATATAAATATCAGCAACAGAATTAAATGAAACTTCCATAAATCCTAATGCTAATAAATCACTTGCTATAACTTGAGATTCATAAGTATTTACTTTGCAACCTAAAGTTTGAATAGCAAATGTAAAATCTAAATTATTGTTTTGTGTTGTCATTGTTTGATGATTCTTCTTCATTTTTTATATCATCATTATTAAATAATGAATTTTGTTTTAGTAAATTATCAATTTCTTCTTGAGTTAATGCTTTTTGATCTTTAGTTTCTTGAATTTTGTTTTGTTGATCATTAAAATGATTTTCTGATAAAACTTTGTCTGCTTCATTTTTAATTTTTTGTTTTAAATAATCAATTTGATCTTCTTCATATTCAGTTACAAGTTTATGCAAATCAACTTCAATATGATAAATTACATAAGTATCTAAACTTGCAGCAATTAATGTAAATAAAATATCAAAAATAATTCCTACAACTATTGCATTATAATAAGGTAAACTATTTCCTAAGTAATTTAATCCATAATTTCCATGTTGTGCAACAACAACAATTAAACATATAAAACTAATTAAAAAAGCACTAATTGTCAAAGTTAAAACTCAAATATAATATTTAAATCAATGACTTTGAATATATTCTTTGATTTTTTTGTAATCAATAAATCATTTTCAAAAATAAATTGAATAAAAAATGAAAGATGATATTGAGCAAATTATTAATGGTAAGAAATAAAGTTTATTGAAATCATAAAGTAAGTAATTAGTACAAAGTAAAGCAATTAACATAATCGCACTAGCAATTATATACAATCAAGTCATTTGAATCTTAGCTTTAAATTTTGACTTACTTCCTTCTTTTTTTAATAAGTTATCTAATTCTATTTTCTTATTTGCATCTAAATCTTTTATATATTCTTGATTTCTCTTCATTATTTTAAAATTTTATCTAAAATTGCATTTATATATTTATAAGCATTAGGGTTACTGTATCTTTTAGCAGTAATTAAAGTTTGATCAATAATAATTCTTTTATTTGTATGCAAAATATTATATTCACCTAAAGCACACAAAAATAATGCCTTATCAACATCACTTATTCGATCAAAACTTCAATTTCTTAAATTATTATTAACAATTTCTTTATATTTATCAAAATTATCAATAATATTTTTTAAGATGTTTCTTTGTTCTACAAAAGTTTCACCACTAATTTCATCATCATCTATATTATTAATAATCTCTTGTTCAGAATTATTAGTTTGTAAAAATGCATAGATTAATCTAAAAAGATTAACTCGCTTTTTTCATAAAGTGTTATTCTTTGAGTTACTACTAATAAAATCTAAGTTATTTTCCTCTTGAGACATAATTTCCTGTAATTGTATCAACTACAACTTTATCTCCAGTTTTAATGAATTGTGGAACACTAATTTCTCATCCAGTACTTAATCAAGCTTTCTTTTGAACATTTTGTACAGTATTACCTTGAACTGCTTCTTCAGCTTCTTTAACATCTACTGTAACTTGATCAGGCAAACTAATTCCTAAAACTTCATCAACAAAATACATAATATTTACTTCTTGACCTTCAGCTAAAAAATTCATTTCTCATTTTAGTCTTGATAATGGAACACTAGTTTGTTCAAAAGTTTCATTGTTCATAAATACTGCATTTTCATTATCAGAATACAAGAAATTCATTTTATTTTTAGTAATTTCTGCTTGTTCTAGTTTCATTCCAGTAAATACTTCTACAGTAATAGCACCTGTATGTAAATTTTTTACTTTACATTTAACTATTCCTTCTCTCATAGCAGTTTTGTTGAATGAATTGTCTAAAACTAAATAAATATCATTTTTAAAATGAATTGTGTGTCCTGCACGTAAATCTTTTGCTGCAATTATATTTGCCATAATATGTAATCCTTATTTAAATATATAAATTATTGTTTTAATTATATATTAATAATAATTTAATTTTCTTCTTTGATATCTTGTTTTGTTTTACATTCATATAAATTTTCTAATTTTTTTAATTCTTGTATGAAGTTTTCATTATTTTTTTGGTGGTAGATTTCAATAAATTTATCAATTCCATCTAAAATAAATTTATCTAGATAAATATCAAAAAATAAAATATGAGTTCCTGAATTTAAATCATAATGAAAGATATGATTACTATTATGCTTATTTAAAGCAGCATCTAATTCTAAACATGCTTTATTATCTCTTAAAGGATCAGTTTTAGAACTAATATAAATAATATCTTTTTTAGCATTATTAATAAATTTTTTTGATAATAATACTCTTCATGCTTTATAGTTTCCTAATCATGCAGCAATGATGTTTCTATTATCATCTTTTATATGCTGTTTAGTTAATTTGGTTGCTAAAAATAAAGTACGATTATTGCTTAGTTTATCAATTGGTGCAGGCGCATTTGAATATGTTGGTAAATTAGTAATTAAAGATCACATAATACTTAATCCTAATTTTAATTGTTGAATTTTTTTTGTACCAGTTACATCAATAATTTTTCTAGGCATATTTCAAATAAACACACCATTAATATCATCTTGATATTTTTTATAAAACAATAAACAAACTGCAGCACCAAATGATTCACCAATTAAATAATATCTATCAACATTTAAATAACTTAAATCTTGTTTTAATGTATCAATAATTTTCTTTAAATCTAAAGCAAATTCATTATAGTGTGAAGTGCCTTCATTTTTATTTTTAGCACAAGCTCTAGCATCAAATCCAATTAAATGTGCATTATTTAAATGATGTTTTAAAAAGTTCAATGAATCTTTTGAACCATTTAATCCATGATTAAAAATCACAATACTATCTACATCTTGTTTTAAAGCTTTTAAAAAAATACAAGGAACTGGTTCATTTAATCCATTAACCTGCAAATTAAATTCACACTTATTTAAAGTTAAATCAGGTTTTTTATCTAATATCATTTTTAATTTATATAAATTTAATAATATATGAAAAAAGAACCATAAGGTTCTTTTTATTTTTATCTTTTTGTTTTCTTTCTTTGTTTTAGGTTTTTTGGAGCTTGAGGAATTGTACCTAGTGTTTCATTATCTAATTGATACTTGTCAATAATGTTAGTTGAAGATAAAGGTCTGTTACCGTTGTATAAAATCAAGTAGGGTTTAGTGTTTCTTTTTCTTCTTTTCTTTGTTGTACCTTCTTCTTCATCTTCATCATCATAATCTTCATAATCATCAAATTCATCAACTTCATCATTTTCATCTGTTATTGGTACAACAGTTGCATCTTCATCTTCAATTTCAGTTTTATTAATATCTTCTGTTTCTTCTTCTTTATTAAGTTCAGTATTTTCAGATTGTGTTGAAGAATCATTATCAAAAATATTAATTGGTTGAATTAGTTTTAATTCTTCTTTATTTTTTGGTTTTTGTTCTATAAATGAAATTGATATATTACTTGGAGTAATTAATTTTAGATCTTGTTTTATTTCTTGATTTTTATTAAAAGAAGTTACTGGTTTTTCAATAAATACAGGAACATTAACTTCTTTAACAACTTCTACTGGAACTTCATGTTGAATTTCAATATATTCAGTTTTTTGTTTTTCAGGTAATTCTACATAAGAAACATTGTCATATCATTTAACAATATCTTTTTCAATAACTTTAGCAGGAACATAATGTTCTACTTCTATATATTTTGTAACTTCTTTAATAACTTCAAAAGGTTTATTTATTTCAACTGGAACATATACAGTATTTTCAACTTTTACAGGTATTTCTTTTTCAATATAAATTGCTTCTTTAATTGGTTCTTCTAATAATTGTGTACCTTGTTGTACTTCAACATCTTGTGGCAAAATTTCTTTTTGTTTATTTACAACAACATCTAGCAAAATATTACTTAACTCAATATCAGCAATTTGTTTTTGAATAATTTCTATTTGATTTTGTGAAACTAAAGTTAAATCACTTAATACAATGTCATCTATTATTCTTTCACTAACTTCTTTAGTTTTAGTTAATAAGTCTTGTAATAAGATTGGTTCAATTGCAGTTTGTGTAAAAATATCCTTATTTACTTCAAGATTACTTAAATTAATATCTTGTATTTGTCTTTCACTATTTACTGGTAATGATGTTGAAATATTTGATAATGAAATAGGTTGAATTTGTGTTTCAACAACTTCTGAAATTTTGTTTGAAGGCAATATGAAATCACTTAATTCAATATCATTAATCTTTCTTTCACTAACTTCTTTAGCTTTAGTTAATAAGTCTTGTAATAAAATTGGTTGAATTGCAATTTCATTAGCAACTTCCTTATTTATTTCAAGATTGCTTAAATTAATATCAGCAATTTTTGTTTCAAAAACCAATGGTAAACTTGTAGTTATATTGCTTAATGAAATTGGTTCAATAACTGTTTGTATATCAGCAATTTCTTTCTTTAATGAAAGATTTAATAAATCAATATCAGAAATTTGTTTTTGAACAATGTTAACTTCAGGTTTTTTAATAAAAATATCATTTAATTCTAATGGTTCAATTTGATATTGAATGTTTGAATGTAAACTAGTTAATACATTGGATAATGAAATAGGTTCTATAGAAATTTTAGCATCAGATTTTTTAACTAATGTATTAGTTAATGAAGCATCTAATAGATTAATATCTGCAATTTCTTTTTCAATATTTACTGCTAAAGAAGTTTTAATATTATCTAATAAAATTGGTGCAATACTTCTTTGAATATCTATTTCATTATTTAATTTAATATTTTGTAATTTAACATCAGAAATTTGTTTTTGAACAACTTGAAGATCATTATTGTTAATAGAAATATCACTTACTTCTATAGGCTTTGTTTGATATTCATAAATTGGTGAATGAGTTGTTGAAAGATCACTAAGTTCAATTGGTTGTGTTAAAGTTTGAACAATAGGTTGACTATTGTATGAAGTTTTATTTGATAAAGCACTTGAAGCTTCTTTTTGTTTCAAAAGAATTTCTTGTAAAACATTGTAAACATCACTTCTTTCAACTGAAGTTGGATTTTCTTTAGTATTAGTATTGTTTTGTTCTTCTAGTATTATATTATTCAAGTCAATACTTGATACTTCTTTAAGAGCAACTGGTGGTTTAGATAATGAAACATCTTGAAGAGTAATTGCTTTAGTTTCAGTTTGAAATTGTGTATTAATATCTATAGGTAATTTTGTTGTATCTTTTGCTTGTTTTTGCAGTAATAAAATATTTGCTAAATCAACATCTACAACTTGATGTTCAGGTTGAATATGAACATCACTAGGATATACATCAACTGCTTTTTCAACTTTTTCAGGAATTAATAAATCAAGATTTTTTTCAATAAAAATTGGTGCTTCAAAAGGAAAATAATAATCTAAGAAATTTTCAATATTAATTTCTGCTGATGGTGAAACATATGTGTTTCCATCAATAATTGTTGTTGCTGAAGTAGCATTATAAATTTTTTTTCAATCAGAAAAGCGATCAACTTTTGATTTTACAATATAAACTGCATTTCAAACTCCATGCACATTAATTGGATTACTTCTAAAGTTTCTAAAAAGTAATGGTTCTTTAATGTAATCATATGGTTGATCAGAATTATTAGCAGCTTCTTTTTTTGTGTTTTGCATATATATTAACCACCACTAAAATATGTATAATATTAATATTTTTATTTTAGTCTAAAATAAAGTTATTTTAAAGACTAATTAATAATATAAAAATAATTTAATTTAATTTTTTCTTATCAATATCTTTGGTTTTTGGTTCTTCTTTTGGTGCATCTTCACTAAATTGTTCTGCAAAGTTCATTCCTGATAAATCAACATTTAGAATTTTTTGCAATTCTTGTTGCAATTCTTGTAATTTCATTGGATTGTCTTTATAATCCATAATCATATCTTTTACTTTCATATTAATGATGGCAAAGAATTTATAAAAATATAATTTAACAATTGTTGCTAATGCAATTGGATCATCAATTTTTGAAGTTAAATAATCAAGATCTGCTAGATTAAGATTTTTAATAGCTTGTCTTAATTGAGTTGGATTTTTATTTTGGTTTCAATTAATTTCAATTTGTTGAAGTTCATTCATTTTTTTCATGATTTCTTCAAAAGACATTTTATTTAGTTCATCCATAATTAATTTCTCCATTCATTTTTACTTAAAAATAAGTAGTATTATTTTATATTATTTATCATACAAAACTTTTTTAGCAAATACTACAACATTAATAGGTTCACGTTCATTGCTTGTTGGTTGAATCATTCTAATTAATTTAGAAATAATCTTATTTTTATCTAAGAATCATTCATAATGTTTAATTCTATATGTTGAATATCCTCTATCTTCTAAGAAAAATTGACGATCTAAATCTTCCATAAAAGTTTTAGTATTTTGGTTTTCTTTTCACTTTTCAACAATAATTAATAATTCTATCTTAGCAAGATCTTTGTTATAAATTGTTAAAGCAATTTCTTTATTAGAAATATTTAGATTTGGAATAACCTTGTATTTAGTATTTAAATTCTTAACAAGTTCTCCATAAATTTCTTTAACAACTTCATCATTATGAAATGCATTATTTAAGTCTTCACTATTTTCAATATTTAATTCAAAACTATTAATGTAATCTAAAGTTAATTGTTTGCTTAAACTGATTGAATCTTTTTCTTTATCAGCATATTCAATAAAGTGTTTAAAAATTAAAGCATTATTATTTTTCATGTTTGAAACAACAATTTGTGAACCAAACATAGATTTAACAATAAACATTCTTTTTCTTGCTCTAGTAATAGCAACATTTAATCTATTGCTTCCACCATTTGTAATTAAAGGACCAAAATTGGTATTAATTTTTCCTTCAGAGTTTTTTGCATAAGTAACACTTAAAATAACAAGATCTCCTTCATTACCTTGAACATTTTCTAAGTTAGTAATTACAACTTGATCATGATTAATTTTTTCTTGAAGTTTTAAATCAAATCTACCATATTCTTCCATCACTAATTTATTAATATAATTAGCTTGTTTAGCATTGAAAGAAACAATTAAAATTTTGTGATATAAAGCATGATTTTCTTTTAATAATTCTATCACTTTTTTTGCTTCAACTTCATTTACACCTTCATCAAAAATACCATCACAATCAATAACTTCAATAGCTTTTTCATAACATCCTTGTTTTGTTGCAACTTCCAAACTATTGTTATAAATATATTTATTGCTAAATTCAATTAACTCTTTAGAATCACTACGATAGTGGTTTTTTAAATTAAATTCAGTTCATCATGCAGTTTTTGCACGTTCTAATAAAGAATTTACACGATCAAAATCATCCATATCATAATCATTTGTTGCATTATTTGCAATAAAGAAAGATGTTGGTTTTAATTGTTTATCATCTCCTGATACAATTTTAATCTTACATCGATAAACACAAGGATAAGCTCTTTCAATAAACATTTGACTAGCTTCATCAAAAATCCCATAATCAAATTCTTTTGGTTGTAATGGAATTAATGTTGCTACGTTTTCAGGTCTTGCTACAAAAATTGGAAAAATATATCTTAAAACTTTATAGTATCTTGTTACAAATTTAGTAATTGAAGGATAAGAATTTTTATCTGCTGAAATTTTAAATACACTTTGTAAATCTTCTTTATCCTCATCACTTAATTTTGCCAAGTTTTCTCGCATTTGTTCAACAATTTTTGTATAAACAATTTCTTCAATATTTTGTGCTGCTTTTAATTCATTCTTTCTTAATTGTAAGAAGATATCATTAATATGAAAACCTGTAAGTTCATTAAATCGTTTTTCTTCTTTTACAATCTTGTTTCAAAGATCAACAATTCTTAACATTTCATATTGTTGTTGATTAATACTTACTGGAATTTTCTTCATTAATTGAGTCATTTCATCATAATCAAAAATAATCATTCCTTTATTCAAATAAAGTTCTTTTAAATAAGAAATTGATAATCATTCATATTTATCAAGAATTTTTGTAATATTGTTTGAATAAAAACTTCTGTTTGCTAATAAATCATTATAAAAGTCTAAATCTCCAGTCATAAATTCTAGATATTTACTTAGATCTTTAATATCTTTAATTGATAAAATATCAGCTTCTTCTAAAAAGTTCTTTAAGAATGAAAGAATACGATCTGCTTTTTGATTAGGTGCTTTAATTTCTTTAATTGTTAAGTGACTTGACTCAATTTCTTTTTTTTGACTTAATAAGTGTTCATTAATAATAAATTCACTTAAAATAATTTTTTTATCATCACTATCACTTACACTTTCATAAGTTTTAATAAATGAAGGAATCTTGTATCTATTATTAATTGCAATATTAATTAAATTAAATTCTTTGATTAAATCTTGATACTTGTTGTAAAAATCATCAATCATTTTTGAAATTTCTTCAATTTCATTAACTTTTTTATTTTGTAAAATGAAATTTTCTTTAATAACTGTTTTATAAAAATTTAAAAATTCTTCAATCTTATCTAAATATTGATTTTTTTCTTTAATATTTAATTTTTGAAATTTTTTATAAATTTCATTATCTTTATATTTATTTTCAATTTCTAAATTATTGTTAATAATTCTTTTAATGTTATTTTGATTTAACAAGTAATATAAAACATCTTTATCATTTGTTCTAATCTTTTTAATTAAAGTTGATAAATTAATGCTTAATTCTTCTGATGAAATTGTATCTAATAATCGATTTCTTTTAATAAAATCACTATAAAAATTTCATGCAACGAATAAATCTTGAACAACTAAAAAATTGTATTTATAATAAACTGCATCAAAATATTCTAATAAGGTTTTTCCTTGTTCATCTCTGCTTAATCATTCATTAACCAAAGCATCACCAAGTTTTCTTTTAATTTCTTCAAATTCAGAATAATCTAACTTATAAATTGAATCACTATATTCTTCTACTTTTTTGTGAATTTTTAATAATTCAGTTAATTCAACAAACCATTCATTATAACTTTTTAAGAAACTTAATTCATCTGGATTTAATTTTAAAGGGTTTATAGCAATATTTGATCTTAAAACACCTTTTCTTTTATCTCTAAATCATGTTGAAGTTAAAACATCATTTATCGCATTTATTCTTTCATAAAAAGCATTTTTATTTTTTAAATCATACAAGTTTAAACTAAATAGTGCAAGTCCACCAATTCTTGAAGTTAAAATATCAAGAGCAGCTCTTTTTTCTGATACTAATAAACTACTTGAACCATTAATTAAAGCATTAAAAATAATATTTGCAATAACTTCACTTTTTCCTGTTCCTGGGGGACCATAAATTAAAGTATCTTGGTTTAGTGCACTTAACACAGCATATTTTTGATAAATATTTAAAACACTATTAATTTCAAAAATGTTTCCTTGATTTTTTAGAATTTTATCTGCAATTTGTTCAGAAGTAAAAAGTCTTGTATATTCATCATCAAATGAATCAACATCAGATTCAATAATTTTTGCTAAATCTAATTTTAATGCTCCTCCACTTGGTTCAAAAATTCCAAGCAAACAAGTATCATCTAAAATTAAATCAGTATAATCACTTAATGATTCATCACTTTCTTTTTTAAATTTTTCAATATTTCCATCAATAGAATTTAATTGATATCCTATAATATTTTCAATTTCAGTAATGATGCTTTGCAATGTAAAACTAGTAGATTCTTCATTAGCAAAATCTAAACCTTGTTTGTTTTCTCTTAATCTGTTATATGCTTTTTTAATAACAACTTCTAGTTTTTCATTTCATATAGGATCATGTTCTAATTTATGAATATATAATTGATTATTTTTTTCAATAATTTCAACGCTGTATAAAAGAATAGGTGCATTTAACAATTCACCACTTGGTAATTTGCCTTTTAAGAAACCATAAGCTAAATATAAAGGTCAAACTGTTGTATCATCACAATAAATTTTTGCTGTTCTATTTAAATTAATAAATTGAATTTTTTTATTTTGACATAGTTTTAAAATTGATGGAATATATTCTGCACCATATCTAACAAAATCTTCTCTAATTCTTTTGATTTTTACTTCACTTAATTCAATTCCGTTTTCAAAAACAATAGATAAATATTCTTCAGCATTTGCTGCTGCTTTTAAACCTTTTTCAATGTTATTTAAATTATCACCACTTTTAATTAAAATATCATCTGTTTCACCAGCAATAAATGCTTTTAAATCTTCTGGTTCAATAACTTTATAAAGATCATATTGTTTATTTAAAGTTAAATTTGATTTAATGCTACTTTCATTGTTATTGATTTCGATTAAATTCATTAATTTTTCTTTAATAGCTTTTTTCATTAATTAACCTCAAGAATACATTATTGGAAAAATATTAAAATGTTTTTATATAAATAAATATTATATTAATATTATCCAGTAATATTAACTTTTATTGTAATATATATAATTATAATTGTGGAGTGTATAATGGCTGAAAACAAAAAGTATATTTTAACTAAAAAAGGTTTAGATGAATTAAAAGAAGAATTAAACAATTTAATTAATGTTAAAAGACCTGAAATAATTAAACAAATTGCTGAAGCTAGAGCACAAGGTGATTTAAGTGAAAATGCTGATTATGATGCAGCTAAAGCTCAACAAGGTGTTATTGAAACTAGAATTAATGAAATTAATGAAATTATTGAACACTCAGAAATCATTAGTGAAGATAAAACAAAAAAACAAACTCATGAAGATCATGTAAGAGTTGGAAAAGTTGTAAAAGTAATGATTATTGAAACACAAAAAGAAAGAGAATATTCAATAGTTGGTACAATTGAAGCAGATCCTTTTAATAATATGATTTCTAATGATTCACCAATTGCAAAAGCATTGAATGGGCATAAGGTTGGAGATATTGTTGAGATCCATGGAATTGAACAACCTTATGAAATGAAAATCTTAAATATTAAAGATCGATAAAAAATTATTTAAATAACAATAATTTTATATATAATGTTATGTATTGTTATTTAAAATGGACAGGTAGCGAAGCGGCCAAACGCTGCTGACTGTAAATCAGCCACCTTCTGGTTTCGGCGGTTCGAATCCGTCCCTGTCCACCATTATTGGGGTGTAGCCAAGCGGTAAGGCAAAAGACTTTGACTCTTTCATGCGTTAGTTCGAATCTAACCACCCCAGCCAATGTCCCACTAGCTCAGTGGTAGAGCATTTCACTTTTAATGAAGGGGTCCCGAGTTCGAGTCTCGGGTGGGGCACCATTATGCTCGAGTGGCGGAATAGGTAGACGCACAGGACTTAAAATCCTGCGAGGTAACACTCATGCCGGTTCAAGTCCGGCCTCGAGCACCATTATGCGGGTATAGTTCAATGGTAGAACTACAGCCTTCCAAGCTGCTAATGCGAGTTCGATTCTCGTTACCCGCTCCATATACAATAAAAAAAATAATGCAGATTTTGCATTATTTTTTTATGTATAAAATAAAGAAAAACTAAAATCGATAAGCTTTTTCTTTTATTTCACCATTATATTCATCAACAATTTCAGCTAAAGTCTTTTCTTTATATTTAGCAGTTTTTGTTCCATCAATTAAAATTGATCTACTTAGTGTACAACCTAAAAAATCAAATAAACCTTCTAAGTATTTAACAAAATTGCTAAATGGATACCAATCAACAGGTGCACCTTGAGTTGCTAAAATTTGTACTTTTAAATTTGTTAATAAACCAATTGATTTTCTAAAACCATCATATTTATATTCAAAAGTCTTTTTTGCTACTGCAATATGATCAATATAATTTTTTAATAATGTTGAAATATTAAAATTATTCATAGGTGTAGCAATAATTAAATGATCAATATCTTTTAACTGATCAATATATTTATCACTTGCATCATAAAATTCTTTACTATTATTATTGTTTAAAACATAATTAGTTATTTCTTCTTCTTTATTTAAATTTAATCATTTAACATTAGCATCAGGATTTTTTTCTGTATAATAATCCAAAAATCTATTTGCTAATGCTGCAGTGTGACTTTTATCTATTGGTGTTGGAGCAGCATATACTACTAGAACTTTACTCACAATATGTTTTCTCCTTTGAACATTGATTTAATAAATTTATACCATTTTTGAGACTATTTTTTAATTTTAAGTTTAATTTTTCAAGTAATTATTTGATAAATAATTATTATAAAAATAAAAAATAAAGGGATTAAAATGAATAAATAAATCAACTTATTTGTAGTTGTACTTAAATTAGTTTTTGATTTTGGAAAAATAATTTTCTTATTTTGTTTATTTATTACTACTTTTTTAATTGGAGTATTGTTTATTATTTTTGGTTTTGGTTTAGGTGAAATAACTTTAGGTTTTTTAATGATTGGTTTAGTATTTGAAATCTTATTAATAAAATTACTTTTATTTTCATAAAAATCTAAATTCAATTTATTGCTGTATGAATTAAATGAATAATCAGTAAATTTAATGTAATTATTGTTAACTAATTGAATGCGGTTATTAAGATTAAATGTGACAGATAAAGTATTCAAATTATTATTTACAAAACATAAATCTGAAATTAAACTATTATTTGCATTCTTAAAAAGATTTAAATAAAACATATTGCTAATAATAAATTCATATAATGATTCATTTATATTTAGTAACATATAAATTGAATAAATAAGATCTAAGTCAATTAAATAACTGTTAAATTCTTTGGTAATTTTTGATAATGAAACATCATTATTTAATGAATTATTAAACATCTTTATTTGACTTAGAACATTATTTAATGTGGAATTTTCACTATAAGCAATTTCATTTAAAAATACTTGATTAATATTATTTAATTGATACAAATAAAAAAAGTTAATCTTTTTATTTGTATAAATATTACTAGTGTTAATTTCATTAATATTTATGATAGAAGGATAATAAAAAATACTAAAATTAATGTTTGGATTTCAAGAAGCAGTATAAAAGCTATTAGTGTATGCAATATTATTAATTTGATATTCATACTTATAAGGCAAATCAATTTCATAATTTCAATCTTGATTTAAAAGATAATCCATTTGATTATTTTGATAATTAATACTTGAATTTTCTTGATTATTAAAACTTAATTTAAGGTTAGAATTTTTGTAATCTAATAAGATTTGTTGATATAAATTGATGTAATTAGTTTGTGATAAATTTAATTTAGTATTAGCAAAATTATTCAATGAATTATATCAGTTTGCAATAGTTAAATTAGTAATAGCATTTTTTAATAATTCAATTAAACTATCAATAGGAAAAATATCTGAATTATTAATCACTAAATTATTTATATTTGGATTATAATTTCAATTTTGAATATTAAATAAATTTAAAATATTGTTAACAAGATTTCAATTAATAGCATGTTTATTCCATAAAGTTTGCATTAAAACATTAATAGTACTATTATTTAAAACACTACACAATTTATTGAATAATTGTGAAGTAATATTTGCTTCAAATAAATCATTTAGTAAATTATAATTTGGCGTAATAATTAAATTAGGAAAGGTGCTATAAGGTTGATTATTATTTAACAAACTTGGAGTTGAAATATTATAAAGTAATTTAGGATTTATACAATAATAATTACTTAAAATATTTTTTAAACTTAAATTAACACTCATATTAACACTATTTGCATATAAAGGATTTCAAGTT
>JAGBPV010000053.1 GCA_017633195.1 bacterium | reverse complement strand
TATAAATGCAAAGATCAATGACTTAGTATTAAGAGATTTTGATAATAAACAACATGAAGAAGAAATATTAGCAACCGATGTTACATATATACCAAGTACATATGATTGCTTGCAAAATAATGTTTATTTATCTGTAATAATAAGTCATATAACAAAAGAAATTATCGGATGAAAATTATCAATGAATAATGATGTTAAATTAATTATTGATTCTTCTGATTCAATAAAAAATAAGACTAAAAATGTAATAGTACATTCAGATCATGGAGCATGTTATACATCTTCAGTCTTTACTGAAATGCTTAAAAAATATCATTGAACTCAATCAATGTCTAGAGTCGTAAATGCACTTGATAATAGAGTTGTTGAATTCTGATTTAGTATTTTAAAAACTGAACTAATATATAACTTAAATACTAAAAAAATCTCATTTAAAGAATTGGAAAATGAAATTGCAAATTTCATTAATTATTACAATAATGTAAGAATTCAAGAAAAGTTGAATTGAATGACTCCAATAGAATATAAAAATCATTTATAATTAAATATATAAATTTATTTTTTGTCCGATTTGCATTTCCCTTTTTATTATTAAGTTTTTACAAATTTCCAAATTTAAAACACTTAGTAAAAACAACTTTATAAAAATGACTTAGAAATTTTACAAAATATTATTTGAAACAAAATTAATACTAAAAAAAGATTTTTAAAGTAGTGTGTTATTGAAATAATAAAGTGACAGATTTACATTATTTTTTTATTTATTTCATCCTTTTTCTTTTATTATGTTTTCAAGTAATTTCCCATCATCACTAATTCATACTATTTTTCCATCATAACTTCCACCAGCAACAAATTTTGCTGCTGCAGATGAACTTTTAAAAAAACAATCATCTTTTAATTTTCAGTTAGGATCTATTTTATCTTTATACTTTTGTCTTAAATTGAGAATTGTTTCATCTTTTAAAGCACTATCAGTTAGTTTATCTCTTATTTGACTATCTTTTAAAACCCAATAACCTTCATTAGTTCTTTTACATCTTGCATGTAGATCTTGTCTAATGAAATTAAGAAAAATAATTTCATCATCATTTGTCTTTTGAATTAATTCATTATTTTTTATCTCTTGTATATAGTTTTCATTTGTTGCTATTCAAGCAGTATTACCATTAAATGCTGAACCACCTACAAACTCTGCTGCAGTAGATTTACTTTTAAATGCTATATCATTTAGCAATATACAATTTTCATTTATTTCATTTTTATATTTTTCTCTTAATTGCTTTATTCTTATGTCTTTTTCTCCAGATGGGGTTAAATCTCTTCTGATTTCACTACATTTTAGAACTATAAATTCTTTATTATTTCATCTAGCTTTTGCATTTATTGTCTTAATTCCTACAAATTTATAAATGCAATTTTCATTTTCTTCTAGTTTGATCTCATCATTAAATATTGGTATTGAAATTGGGTTTTTTAATATAATATCTTTTATATCTTGTGGTGATTTATTATTTCTTGTTTTTCAAACTTCATTACCATTTAAGGTGTGTCCACCAACAAATGAAGCTGCTGTAGATGGACTTGTAAATAATATATCATCTATTAATTTATTATTGCAATCAATTCTATCTTGATATTCTTGTCTTAAATCTATTATCCTTGTAATTTTTTGTGCAGTAGGAGTAAGTGTCATACTTATTTCACTTCCCTTTAAAACTACAAAACCATCATTTGTTCATTTTGCACTTGCTGATAAGTTATTTCTTTTAAAATAAAAAATTAATGAATCGTCATTTTTAGTTTCAATATTTATTATATTTTTATCTATTTTTATTGCTGTATGTTTACTAATATTATCATTACTTAAGAAAATATTTTCTTGAATAGTTATATTTTGATTCTCTTCTTCTTTAAAAACTTTATATCCTAAAATATCCATGACAATTAGGATAAACTGAACATATGCATGTTCAAAATACTTTTTCTTTTCATCATTAATATTTCCATCGTTTGTGTCAGCTAAATTTTGCACAATATTATTTGGTATTTTTCTTGCGAGTTTAGTAAATTTATCTTCAAGATAACAAATGTCTGATTTTTCAAGAGAATTATCAGATGTTGTAAAAATAACAAATTCATCCCAAAATGCTTCCTTTTTGTTATCATGCTCTTTTATTCTACGAGCAAGCCCAGTTCCATCTTTTCTCGAACAAGCTTGTCCTATATATATGTTTGTTTTGCAAGTATCTTTATCTTTACCTAATAAAAAATATATTCCTGCATGATTTAAATTCTTTTTTATTTCATCATTATCAATATCATGTTTTAACACCGATCTTGACATTTTATAAATTGCGCATTCTTTTGACAGTGATGTTACTCAATACTTTTTTGGTTCAACTTTAATTATAGGTTTTGAATTATCTGTATCTATATAAAAATAATTAATAACAATTTCTTCACTTTGCATTTGGAATTTTTCTTTCTCAAAATATTGATTTTATTCAAATTATAATTATTCTTATTTTACTGACTAATAATTAAAAATGCTATTCCTCTTTATTAAATGATCTTTAATAAGTAATAGCATTTTTGTTTAAGTAAACTAAATTTTTATCTGTTTTCTAATTTTTAGTAATGTTGTTGTTATCAAATGTTTTAATTATCTTTTCTAAATAATTTTTAGCAAGTTCTCTTCTTAAATTTGTATGGTATTTTTGATTCTTATAATTTCTAATGCAACTGTAACAAGATGTATCACAACAATTTTGATTTACTTTTTCATAAGCATATTCAAATGCTTTTTTCATTTCTTTTTCTTCTAATAATCTTGTAACATGCCCTGCTCCACCTGGAACAGTATCAAATAAGACAAAGACTGGGTTATAGTTTTCATAAATATAGATTCCATCAATATCATTACGTTCTATATCAAATGCTAATGCAATACCTTCTAATAAAGCATACAAAACAGAATGTGCTTCATCTTCTCCATGTTCAAATGGCAAAGAAATTTTCATTTTTAACACATCCGTTTTATATTTAAAACCTAATGAGTGTTTTTTTAATTCTTTATTATTGCATTGCTTGTTGAAACTATCTTTATGTGGTAATTTATCAACTACTTTATCTAGGTTGTTACAACGATATTCATTATTTACAATTGTGTATCCACAATCTTCACATACAAAGAAATTATTATCATTTTTGATTAATAATTCATCATCTTTAATAACTGAAAATTCTAGTAGATCATTTATTTTTTTATGGTTATATTCAAGACCTTGTCCTATGTATCTTAATGGAGAACTAAAAGATTGTTTTGGTTTTAATACACCTTCTTTATTATCTTCAACAAATCCAAAAAAACCAAATTTAGGAGTGATAAAATAAGCATTTCTTTCTTTTATTTCTTCTTTACATGTTTCACAAGTCATTTTATCAATACGAAATTCATTAACTGTTACTTTATGACATTTTTTACATTCATAAGAATACAAACGTGATAGTTCATTAGCATTGCAAATATATCTAGAAGTAATTATTTTTTTATCTACCATGATTTCTGAACTTGGAGCATATTCATATAAAGCAATTTTTAAATCTCTAACTAACCTATAATCATCATCTTTAATATTAGCGTATTTATTTAAATATAATTGCACTAAATCAGTTGGAAAGCAATATTTTGGAATTAAATTATTATTAGCTAAATTTGTTATAAGATTTTTATTATTTTCATCTGTGTTTTTAAGTAATTCACTTTGTTTTTTATAATAGTCAAGACTTTTGCCATCTTCATCAACTTTTGAAACTTCTTTTTGTTTTTCTAAGTCACTTCATGTTTTATCAAATTTTTTTTTGGCAATCTTTATATTAAAGTCTGAATCTTCTTTTAAAATATTATTAATTCATTTCCCATTCTTTAAGTCTTTTTTAACTTTCTCATTAGGCAAAACATTATTTGTGCTTTGTATTAATGATTCAGGTTTACTTTGTAAAAACTTAATAAATTCATCAAATCATTTTGAATAAAATGTTTCAACAGAACCAAAAGCTTCTGGATAATTTTTAAAGAATTGTGACAAAGCCATTGCTAGTAAATGTCTGTATATAATCTTATGATTTTCCATTCTAAAAATAGGAGTATTACATTTGCCATCAATCATTTTTAAAGGGTCTAAAAAGAATGTATAATCATGTGAATTAGAACTACAATATGTTAGTACAAAAGCTGAACTTTCTTCTGATCTCCCAGCTCTACCTGCTCTTTGTATATAGTTTGAAGCAGTTGGTGGTACATTTCTTAATAAAACATTTTCTAATGCACCAAGGTCTATTCCCATTTCAAATGTTGTAGAGCAACTTAAATAATTAATTTCTTTTTGTTTAAATTCATTTTGTACTTTTTTAGCTTTGTCTAAACTAAGTTGTGCAGTGTGTTCTTGATATGTTAATCTTTCAATTTTCTTATTTTTGTATTGTTCTCTATAATAATCACTTTCTAATTTTTTATCTACGTTTATTTGTTCTAATGTATTTATTTTCAAACAATTTTGGCAAATTTGTTTTGCATTAAATCTTGTTATTTTTTTACAGTTATTGCAAAAAAATCAATTTATATCATCATATCTATGTAAATGAAATTTAGAGATATCAAGTTGATATAAATTTTGTTTTGAATCATATTTTTTTAAAATCTCTTTTTTTAATGTATCATAGACATGTCTTATTAACTCATCTGCTGTAGTTTTATCAATATTAAAAAACATTGTAGTATATTTTTCTATTTTGGTGAGTTTTTTATTTGTAGAAATTAATGCTCAAACTTTATCTTTTATCTTTCCAGAATATTCATTTTGTTTTGTATATGTAACATATTTATTAAACTTCTTATAAGAAAGATATTTGTCTTTGTCTTCTCTAGCTAATCCATCATAATAAATACATACTTTATTTTTTAATTCATTTATGATAAATTTTAAATATACTTTAAATTCTTCTAAAGTAATTTTGCAATTGATTTGCAGATCATGTAATAAATCAATTAAATCATCATCTTGTAGAGTACTAATCAATTTATTAATAGGTTCATATTCAAAGTAATATAGCCCAACTTCTTCACCTGAAGGAATTTTATCAATATATAAAATATCTTTTAATAAGGTAATTTTTGCTTGCTTAGTTTCATCTTCTTCAAATAATTTTTTTTCTTCAATTTTTGCATCTAATTTTGCTTCTGCATCATCAAAAGACATTTCTTGTCTATTTTCTAAAATTTTAAAAAGAAGTTTTTTTCTTAATAATTTATAGTGATCATTCTGACAAGATTTTGCAGAAAATGCAGCTTGTTGTCTTGAATCAGAAAAAGAAAGAATTTGTTTTACATATTTTTTATCATCATTTTTTTGTTCTTTACTTATTGATTCAAAAAATATCTGTGCAATAATAGCAGTTGCTAAATCTTTTCCTATTCCAACAGTTGATATCATGCCATAAGGATTTCTTTGTTCACAAATGGGACATTCTGTAAGATTATTTTGTACTTCACTTTTTTCTTTATTTACTTTATAAACAACTACTTTTTTTGTATCACGATCTTCACATATTCTTGATGTGTCAGTAGCATCAGCTTTAATTGTTTTTGCACATTTAGGACATAACAAATATTTAGTTAGTTTGTCACCATAGTCTTTATCTGTATCTATTTCATCTTCTAAAATAAAATAGTCAACTATTGTTTTATCTTGTTCGTTATAATTTTCATAAATATCAATTGAATTATTTTGATAAATAGTATTGTCTTTATGAATTCCAATAATATAAACAGATTTGCATTTGTTACAATTTCCTATTTCAAATGCTTTTTTATCATCAATGTATTCTCTTTGATTCAAAGATATTTTAGAATTTTCATCAAGTGTTATGAATGCTCCACTAGCAGATCTTATAAATGTGTGATATTTGATATCCATGATTTTTAAATTAGCTTTTTTACATTTGCATATGATGTCTATGAATGCAGATAATGATTCAATTGTAAAACCATGTTTCTTCATTTCTTCTAGCAAATCTTTGATAATAATAGATTTTTTTGATAAGATAGAATTCACTTTATATAAGTTTGGATCTTGAATAACTAAATCGTATAATGCTGCTTGTTGATCATCATTTTGATTAATATGATATTTGTTTAATATTTGTTTTAATGTATTTGAATCATAGTTTGAATTATATATTTCTTCATAATCAGTCGGATCAACGGTATATTTGGCGTTATTAGAGTTAAGTTGAACTTTATCAGCAAATAAAATATCTTCTTTATTGTATGTTTTGGATGTTAAGTTATATCCAAATTCTTGGATTTTTTCTATTCCTTCTTTTTCTCCAAGTGTTGCACTGGCTAAAATAAATTGAACATCATCCTTACCAATTCTTTGAAGAAGCCTTCTCATTAACATTCCAATTTCTATTCCAAGTGCACCTTTATATGTATGTGCTTCATCTAATACAATGAACTTTAATTTACCAATATTTTCTTTTGTAAAAAGTGTACTATCTATTGGTCTTAATAACATGTATTCTAACATTGAATAGTTTGTGAATAAAATATGAGGAGGATTATTTCTTATTGATTCTCTATCCATTAATTCATTTGTTGAAATATCAATACCTGTAGCATTTCTTATTTTTTGTCTTTCAGAATTAAGATCTTTAATTTTTTCTTCTGTATCACCAGTAAAGTATGCATATTTTATGTTTGGATATTTACATAAAATTTTTCTAACTCTATCAAATTGATCATTAACCAAAGCGTTAATTGGAAATAAAAAAATTGCTCTTATTCCAGGTACATTAATATTTTTTTCATGAAGAATTTCATTAATTATTGGGTATAAAAAAGACTCAGTTTTTCCACTAGCAGTACCAGTTGTTATAATCAAATTGTGTTTTTGATTTATAAGTCTAATTGCTTTTTCTTGATGAGAATATAACTTTCTATCTAATTGAATATCACCTAGTTTAGCAAAATCTTTATGAATAATCCCTTCTTTAATTAGTTCATTAAGTGTTTTAGTTGTTTGAAATTCTAAATTTCTACTTATATATGGACCTTTTAGAAGTTCTGTCTTTTTTAATTCTTCTTGAAATTTGTTGTTTCAAGCATCATTTTCTAAATAATATGTTGAACTTATATACTTTTTAAATTCTTTTTTTATATATTCAACTTTTTCAATTGGATTTAATTCTTTCATAATTCTTTTGTATTAGTTAAATTAATTCTATACTTTATTGTTTTTTCTTTATCATTATCATTTTGGTTTGTTATAGTCATATCTAAGCATGAAAGTAGCAAATAATTATTATCATCTCCTAATTCATAAAATGTATAAATATTAGGAGAAAGCTTTACAATGACCCGTTTAGTTAAATTATTTTCATACATTAAGTAAGAAAGAAATGTAGATTCATTAATTTGTTCATTTAACTTTATGTGAAGTTTGATGTGACGAACAGAATTTGATACTCAGATAATTTCTTGATCAATCAGTAATCATTTATTCATGAGCGCTTTAAAAGGATAATAATTAAAATCATTTTGATCAAGTATTTTTTCTTCTTCAATTAGTTTAAATCCATCAGTTTTTTTTATTTTTTGATAAATTCTATAATGAATTTTTTGGACTTTGTTTTCTGGTTTAAAAATATTAATATCTTTTAGTTCTTGTTCTTCTAAAATTCCATCTTCATTTTCTAATCTAATGAAAATAGCATCACTAGGTTTCTTGCCATAAATAACAGTATGAAATTCTATTTCTTCTTTTTGTCAATATATTGTTGGAGCTGATGATTGAGCTTTATCAAAAACGGGATTATTATATAAAAATAAACAGTTTTTTTCAATGTCATTAGAAAAGAACTGTATTGTTATTTTGTCACATTGTTCAAACAATTTTAATTCAGATAAATCTACATACGTTTTAGAAAGAAGAGTTTTAATATTTAATTTTTTTGACTTATCATTAGGATCTGTATTATAAGTAACTTTATTACAATCAGCAATATTAAAGAATAGTTTTGAACCTATTATAAAATCTTCTTTAGTAATATATTTATCAAAAGTATTTATTGATTTATTATCAATTTGATAATAAGGAAGAATTAAAGAAAAGTTGCAATTATATAATTCATTATCTATCTTTAAATGCATTTCTTTTTCATTTAGATTATTTATTAAAAGTTTAAATTCATTAGTATTTTCATTATTCTCATCAAGTATTAAAAAACTTCCATGGTATTTAAATAATATTTCATCATTATTTAATATGCTTTGTTCTATATCGATATTTGGATCATATAAAAATTCATATTTAGCAAAAGTTTTGTTTTGTGCAATATCAACTAATTCTATTTTGTAAAGATTAGGTTCAAAATTCATTTTTTTGGAATCAAGAATATAAACAATTGCACTATTTTCTTTGATTGTTTTTACAAGATTTGAAGTATTGTTAATAAAATTATCATTTATTTTGATTTTATTAGTAGTTTCATTTAAATTATCACTAACTAAGATTATTTGCTTAATATTTTTATAAATAGGAATATTTTTTATTAATTCTAAACCGATTATTTTATCACCATCAATTCTTGATTTAGTACAATCAGTAAAAAGAATTTTATGACTATCTAAAGTATATTCATCATTTATAGAAACATCTTTATAAGCAATTTTAAAAAACTCATCTTCGTGAATTTTATTTAATCTAGAATCACAATTTTCTTTATAAATAAAATAAACATCTCCAGCATAAGATGTATTGTTTTTAAGTTCTTGATTGTCATCATCAAACATTAAATAATCTCTAAACAAAGAATCCTTGCTATCATAAATTATTTCATCTTTACAAAAAATCTTGCATCTAATTTTATTGAAAGGATTTTTAATTTCATATTCTTCTTCTTGGATTTTAATTTGACCAAGAAGGGTTTGTATAATTAGATTATTATTTTGATATATGCTTTCTTCATTTTCATATATTTGTAATGAAAATAATTTTTTTTCAAAAATTCCTCATTTTTTAATTGTGGGAGTATGAAGGATAATTTTGGTAGAATCTTTTAAACTAAAATATGCACTACTATTTCTTAAACCATTAGATTTTCTTTCATTATTTTGTGATCTTAATTTTGTATTATCTTTATATCAAACTTTAAAAGCTTCATCTATATAATCATTAGTTTTTAAATTTTTACCATTACAAACATCATCAATTTTATGAATAATAGCACTTGTAAACAAGATTAATTCATTTAATTTAAAACCAGACTTAATAATCTTTTTTGTAGCTGTTATGAGTTTGTATGTTTTCTTATTGTCTTGGTCATAATTAATATCTAAAAGATCATTTTTATCATTTAAATCATCTTTGAGGCTTTTAAATATATTTTCAATCTCTTTTTCTACATTAGACTCCGAAATATCACATTCAAAATTCTTGGTGTATATATCATTTACAAACTCAATATAATCTTCGGCATAATTAAATGGAATAATAGCATTCATTACTGGAATTTGATAATAGTTTTGTTTACAATTATATTCTTCTTTTAATTTTTTTAATACCTTATCATTTATACATTTTTCCATTTCATTTTGTGTTTTAAAAATGTCACAAAATTTATCATACACATATGATCATAAATTTCCGCCATTGTAGTACTTTAATGCTAAAAAAGTTAAGCAAAAAATTACCTTATCTTTGTCTTCTGGAAAGGGATAAAGACAATCTTTAATTTCTTCAAATGATTTTTTTGTTCATGCTAAGAGTTCAGTTTCAAATTCTTGATTATTTAAATATTCCATTAAAGAATAAGCAGGCATTTTGTCATTTAATAATTTTTCTAATTCATCTTTAAACATTTTGCTTTTCCATTTGAATAAATTTTTATGCAAAAACTTTTTTAGAAGTTATATTATTAGATATTTTCTTAATATTTAATAACAAAATAAAAAATCATTTTTTGCATAACAGATCCAAAATTAATTGAAATACTTTTAATAATTTTAACATTAATTCAAATTTAACAATTTTGTGACATGAAAATAATGCTAGGAGTCTGCAGGTTATTTTAACTCAACGAATATTTATAACCCTGGACTTGCTTATTGGATTACTCCAATATATAAAAGAAATTATAGGATGAAAATTATCAACGAATAATGATGTTAAATTAATTATTGATTCTTTTGATTCAATAAAAAATAAGACTAAAAATGTAATAGTACATTCAGATCATAGTGCATGTTATACATATTTAGTTTTTACTCACATGCTTAAAAAAACATTATCGAACTCAATCAATGTCTAAAGTAAGAAATGCACCTGAATAAAAAAATTGAATTCTGATTTAGTATTTTAAAAACTGAACTAATATATAACTTAAATACTAAAAAGATCTCATTTAAAGAATTGGAAAATAAAATTGTAAATTTCATCAATTATTACAATAATGTAAAAATTCAAGAAAAATTAAATTGAATGATACTAATAGAATATAAAAATCATTTACAACTAAATATATAAATTTATTTTTTGTTCAATTTGCATTTCTTTCTTTATTTAAACTTTTTTATTTTTTAGATAAATTTAATAAAAATTTTTAAAAACTTTTATATAAAATGATTTTATAAAAAATAATTTTTGGGAGAAAGATATGAATGAGTTCTTAACTATTCAGTCTGATTTGGATCTTAATAATAAAAATAC
>JAGBPV010000052.1 GCA_017633195.1 bacterium | reverse complement strand
TGAATACGAATACAATGATTTTTACTATTATTTAAATAAAATCATGGATGCTAATGATTTAAAAGGTAAAAAAATTGATAATGAAGGAAAACTAATAAAAGAAGATCCAAATTTTCATGCTCCTGAAACTGATTTTAAAAAAAAAGAAGAAACTTTAAATAACAAAACAAAAAAATAATATTTCTTATTAAATCTAAATCAATAATTAATAACAACTAAAAAATTAAACTTTCTAAAATATATCTAGAAATAAATACTTGGTTCATGTTAAACAGTTTTATAAAAGCATAAATATAATTGTTAAGATTAGTAAATGAAACTAATTATTGATTTGATAAAGTATTAAATAGAAAAATATCTACTGCAATTATTTAAATCTTATTTCCTAAATTTTTTTATTAATCAAATAAATAACAAATTTATATAAAATCTTAAATTTAAGAAACTATTAACACAATTGCTTTTATACTTCTTTGTTTCATTAAATCTTAGATAATTATCATTAAAATAACATTTGTAAAATATAAATTACAATATTTAATTTTTTAATGATTTTTGTTTAGGAATTTAATTATATTTTAGAATTATTTGAAGTGTTTGAATCTGGATTTTTTAATAAGCTATTATCAATTTCTTTTAAATTTTCTTTTAATGAATTTCATTCTGTTTTGAAGTGAAAATCAACCAAAATATTAGTAAAGAATGAAATTGCAATATACATTATTAAAAAAGTTGAAGTAATACTAAAAATATAGCCAACAATTAAAAAACACCAATAGATATTATTTAAAATCAAAGAATGATCATTAGTGTGAAGAATTCATAAATTGATAAATTTAGCACACAATACATTTGCTATAGCATTAATTGCAGTAGGAAAAGTTAAACTTGCAAAAATATATGAAAATGGTTGTCTTAAGATTCTTATAACAAATACAGTTCATAATAATAAAGAATAAGTAAAAGAAATTGCAATAAGAATGACTAAAGTCACAGTAATAAATCCACTACTATATGAAGTTATATACCAAGAATTGTCTTGAAATACTAAATGATTCATATTGCTTAATGCTTCATTAATATTTGAAGCATAAGGTATTGCAAAACAACTTATAAAACTTGCTGCAATTAACCCAGCTGGTGCAAAATATACAGCAATTGATGGGAATTTTTCTTTAGTAATTTCTTTTCTAAATAATAATTGATAAGTTACAGCAATAAATAATAAGATATAAGAAACAAAAGCAAAATACCAAATTATTTGAAAAAAGATGTTTGGTAAAATTGCATTGTTAAAGTTATGCGCATTTAATGCAGCAATTGCTATACCAACACTTGGTAAAAACCAAGAACCATATACAGTATCAGCATGAAATTTGTATTTAATAACAATGTTTTTTAAAAATATAAATAAAGCATATAACTGAATAATTAATCCAAAAATCATAATAATTGCACCAATGATTTGTCCTGGTGAAATTGCAATAGTTTTGTTTCATGATGCAATAAATCCAGCAATAGACATTACTACCATACTATAAGTACAAAAAAAACTACTTAATAATGGATCTTTTAATTCTTTAATAAAGGTTTTTAGATTCAAAAAATTTCTCAAAGTACTTAAAACTAATAATAAGATAACAATGATAAAAAAAGGAATAGATACTCAATTTGATCAATTTGTAACAAAAGTTTGAATATTCAAATCAATTAAAGTACTTAAACCAACAAATCCTAATGCTAAACCAGTTAAAGCATTAGGCAAATTCTTATAATTATTTTTTAATCTTAATAAAAAATTATTATCAAGATTAAATAAGATAGATTTATTAGTTTTTGTATTTTGTTTATTATTCATAAATTAATATTAAAAAATAAAAGAAAAATATTTCTTAAATTATAAAAATTATAATTTAAAGTTCATTTTTAATCAAAGATTTAACAATCTAATTTGATTTTATCTTATAAAAAATTATTTTAAAACTATATAAAGTTCAATATTCTTCTTACTTATAAGAATTACAATTTAACTTGGAACATAATAAAGTTATTTTTATAAAGTTTTGTATGAAAAAGAAGAAATAGTTATGAAAGATAAAAGAAAAAATAGATATTTTAAACAGGGAAATGCAAATCGGACAAAAAATAAATTTATATATTTAATTGTAAATGATTTTTATATTCTATTGGTGTCATTCAATTTAACTTTTCTTGAATTCTTACATTATTGTAATAATTGATGAAATTTGCAATTTCATTTTCCAATTCTTTAAATGAAATCTTTTTAGTATTTAAGTTATACATTAGTTCAGTTTTTAAAATACTAAATCAGAATTCAACAACTCTATTATCAAGTGCATTTCCGACTCTAGACATTGATTGAGTTCAATGATATTTTTTAAGCATTTCAGTAAAGACTGAAGATGTATAACATGCTCCATGATCTGAATGTACTATTACATTTTTAGTCTTATTTTTTATTGAATCAAAAGAATCAATAATTAATTTAACATCATTATTCATTGAT
>JAGBPV010000007.1 GCA_017633195.1 bacterium | reverse complement strand
TTCTAGTTTAAGACAAGAAGTTAAAAATTGATTTAATAGTTTAAAGCCAGAACAAAAAGCATATATTAAAGATAAAATTGCAGAAGAAAATAAGAAACAACAAATGAGTATTAAACCTTTAATGTTTTCTTATCCAACAGTATTGTTGTCTCAAACTCAATCATATGAAAATCAGTTAAATACTGTTTGTCAAAATTCACAAGATATATTAAATAAATCAAATAAATTAAAAGCATTAGCAATAACTTTAACAACTTTTGCAGCTGCTGCCACTGTAATTGCAGCAGTTGAAGTTGGTATTTTTATAGTTGGATGAGTAGAAGCAGCATTTACAACAGCTGCAGTAGCAGCAGACTGAACAGCAGTTGGTTTAGCTTGACAAACTTATCATAGTGCACTAGATCCTGTTCAAAATCTTTTCGCAGCAGCATCTGCATTAGTATCAGCTGGAGAAGTATTTACATTTGATGCTTATCATGATATTGTTGATGAAGCAGAAGGTGTTGTAAAAAACATAGCAAATCATGCTAAAAATTTTATGGCTTCTTTATATGGCGCCTTAGCTTCCAATGATGCTGATATATGAGCAGATCCAGCAAATGCTGGTGCAGTAGCAGCAATTAATGCTACTTTTATAGTTATAGATTATATTTCAACAGCTATTGATATAATGATGTCAGCATTAGGAATTGCAGACATGGTGATTTCATTGCAAAACTAATTATATAAATAAAAATATTAAATATAAAAGTATGTTATATCTATGATTTTTTTAAGGTTGTTGAGACTTTTATATATATCATGAACTATAATTGTTTTCTTATCAATAATTTATTGGTTTGTTTTATTAGGAAGTACTGCCATTTCCATAAAGTGGCCATTAATTTGACCATTAATTCTATTTGAAGCATATGTTTGTTTTATATTTTTATGTTATCTTATTAGTTGAATAATAATCATTCTAATAATAAAAAATGCAAAGAAAAATAAAAAGCCTCTAATATTACAAGACAAAATATCTTTATGTTGTGTGCCTTGAGCTATCTCTTTTGGATTATATAAAACTTTCAAAAATGTTAATGAATGAGCCTACACAACACCATTTAAAACCGCTGATGAGTGTTTTACATATTTTAAATTTGAATATTTACCAGATCAAATTGCTACTCAACAATGTGAATTAAAAAGATTTAAATATTTACAAACTAAATTTGAAAATGTTGCAGTAGTAGTCATTAATGATTATCATGAAAGATATAGAGTAGGTAGTATGAATAAAAATGCTATATTAGGAAAAGATTACTTATTAGTTGAAAAAAATCCAAGATATTGAAATCCAATATGTTCTTTGTTTGATAAAACTGATGTATATCCAGAAATTTGTTATTTCTCTTTAAAAACTATCTCTGCATATAACTCATTAAAATGATTTTATAGAATTGATGATTGTATATTATTAGGAACCAATAATATTTTAATAAAATATCCTTGAACATTTAAGGGAATGGTTTATTGAATTAACAAAAATTTCCCACAATTTAATAAATTAAAATAGTTTTAAATTTCTCTTATTCTTTTATTTAATATAATTTAATAATGGTTCTTGTATGATTAAAATTAAAAATAATGAAAATATAGTATTACCTTTGTATGTAAAACTTTTAAGATTAAATATTGTTTTCTTTTTTATATTCAATCTATGTTGAGCTTGATCAATAATATTTTTAGTAATTAGTGTAATTCTTCAATTTACGCATTATGGATATAGATTTATTGAAATAATGCCCAAAGAATCGTGATGAATTGGATTTTATACATTATTATGTATTGGTTTAATATTTTCAGTTATAGAAATTATTTTTGAAGTTTATTTCATTAAACTTACAAATAAAGAAAAACCAATACCAAAAAATATAAAAATAAAATTCTTTTTATTTCCATTTTATATTTCAATAATTCTTTGACTTAAATATTCAAAATACAAAAATTGAGAAAAAACAGAAAATACATCAGTGGAAGAAAATAAAATCTTTGATTCTAATGCACCCTTAAAATAATTATTAATTATTTATTTAGCAAATGAAAAAGTATTTTAAACTTTAATATTTTCATCATAAAGTATTTTGATATTAATTTGACAATATTCATCCTATTAAGAGAAACTGATTGTTTATATTGCAACATGAAATAATTAATGGATACTAATTCTAAAATTTATAAATTATTAAAATTTCTTCTTTTTTATTGAACCACTATATTATTCATTTATTTAATTTATGGAGCATATGTTATTTGTACAATAACTACATATTGAATAAATTATCGTTGATTTGTATTTGCTTCATTCATGATATTTATATTTATAACATTAACAATTTCTTTTGTTACTATATTAAAAATAATAAAGTTATCTAATGAAATGAATAAGCCAATACCTAAAAAAATAAGAATAAAATTATTTTTATTTCCTGTAATAATGTCCATTATTCTTCTGATAAGATTCAGCTCAATAAAAGAATGGGATTATTCAAAATTTAAAATGAACGATGCAACTAAAGTTTTTTTAGAAGCAAAATATCAATATCTTCCTAATGAAGTTTTGACAAAAGAATTGAGTAATTCAAAATGATTTAAATATTTACAAAAGAAATTTGAAACAGTTTCAGTTATATGAATAGATGAATACAATGAAAGATACAGAATTGGAAGCTTAAATGAAAATGCCATTTTTGGTAAAGACTTTATAATTCTTGAAAGAAATAAGAAATATAATGCAACTGATAATGCTATTAATTATCAAGATGTTACCATGTCACCTGCTTTTTGTTTATATGCACTTGTTCAAAAAGGCAATAGGAAATCAATTATTAGAACAATAAAATTATTTTCTGGAAATATTTATATGAAATTTGGTTCAT
>JAGBPV010000006.1 GCA_017633195.1 bacterium | reverse complement strand
GGAACAGGAACAACACCAGCACCTTGAGCTGTTGCATCTTTAAATCCTGTTAATGTAAAATCACTTGTTTTACTTGTATTTTGTAAAGCAATTCCGTTATAACTTAATGTAACATTTGGAATTTGTCCAGCTTCATCATTACTTAATGAAACTCCAGTCTTTGGATAAACTACACTAATTCCTTTAGAAATTGCAGCTGCAGTATAAGTTGTATCACCAACTTCAAAAGGTTTAGAACCTATTAATGTACTAATTGCATCTTGAACTGCAGTTGTTAAAGCAGTTTGATGTTCTAGTAATGCATTAGCAGGTGTATATGAACTCATATCTTCATAAGTTCCAACATCAATGCTTGAAGTTAATAAAGTATCTAAAGCGTTTGCAATTTGTTGAGTATTGTTTGATGTTGAATTAGGCTTTGCTAAATTAGTTACTTCATAATCAACTCCAGAAGAATTAGATATACTAATTCCTTCATATGATAAAGTAACATTAGGAATGATTTGGTTAGTATTGTCTTGCAAAGATATTGAATTTGGTAAATTAATATCTAAATTATTAAGAATATAACTTGCTGAATAAGAAATATTATTAATGATTAATCCATTTGATGATATTTCACTTGAAATAACTTTTTGTATAGCATCAATTAGATCTTGATTACTATTAGAATTTGATAAACTTTCTTGTGCTGTTAATGTATATCCACTTAATAAAGCAATTGGGTTTTTAATAATAGATGAAAGTTGTTTGGCAATTTCTTGATTTAAGTGATTGTTTTTATTTGAATAATTTGGTGCAAAAAATCCAGTTACATTAAAAGTATTATTACCACTTTGAGTATAAATTATTTGTGCATTATTGTTTTGTCCATAAGTTAATGTAACATCATTCATAGTTCCAAAATTTACATTTTGTAAACTTACACTATTTGGTAATGATACATTAAGATTTTTTAATAAATCTTGTGCTGTATAAAGAATGTGATTTATATTAATAGTGTTTGCTCCTAGATCACTATTAATTGCTTTTTTAATTAAAGAAATTGTTTGTGCTTGATTATTAGCATTTAAAGCTTCATTTGCTGTAACATTATCTACTATTTGAATTGGATTAGAAATATATGAACTTATTGCATCTGCTATATTTTTATTATTTGTTGTACTGTTATTATATGATTGTGATGGTATAGCAAATCCTTGGATTGTATAAGATGAAGCATTTGATGGAACAATATTAACAGCATTATTACCACTTCCATATGTTAATGTAACATTTGCTAAATAACCTTTTAAATAATTAGCATACGTAACAGTTGTTGGCAAAATAACATGAATATTATTTAACAATTGTTGTTGTGTATAAAGATTATTACCAACACTAACTTTTTTATCTTTTAAATTATTTTTAATAGCACTTAAAATCAAACTAGTTACCAAAATCTTATTATTTGGTATCAAAGCTTGATTTGAAGTTAAAGTTGATGATGTTATAACAATGGGATTATTAATAAAATTAGCAATTTTATTTGCTAATTTTTGATTTAATTGTTTGACTTTATTTGAGCCTTGTTCATTAGAATTATTGTCACGTATTGAAACTGCAATTGCAGCAACTGTTCCAGCAATAATGGCTAAAGAACCAATGGTAGCAAATCCTATTAAAGCACCAGATTTCTTTTTATTTTTATTCTTCATAAAAAAACACATCCTTACTTTATTAACATAACTTATATATATAAAAGTATGTTCATAGTATCTTTTATAATTTTACCACTAAATTAAAAAAGTATTTTTTATCCTTGTTTATTTATAAAAATTATTAAATATCTTATATATTCATAATATCTTTAATAGAAAAAATATTTCTTAAAGAAGAATTTAGTTATTTTTTAAGATTTTTAATTTCTTCAAATCATTTATAAATAATATTATGAAGTTCTAAGATATCTTCTTTAATTTTTTTATTATTTATATCAATTAGTTTATCTTTTAAATTTAAGGTTTTAAAATCACCAAAATCAATTTTGTTTTTATAAAATTTGATCATTTCAAAATCATTATTTTCTTGGATTTTTTCATTTCTTAAAATTAAAAAACTATCATTTTCTAATTTGATATTTCTTGCATTTTTTAAATTATCTAAATCAAAATTTAAAACATTAATTGCTTCTGCTGGATTAAATTGATATTTCTCTTTTTTTACAAAAAAATCTTTTGAAACTTTAATTCATTGTAATTTCTTATTTTCACTATCAATTAATGCAATATATACAAAAATTTTATCTACTACTTTAATATCATTGAAATCATTGAAATCAATATTGCTTACTAAAAATAATGGAGTGTGTCAATTATTAGTGATATTGTTTTGTTCTAATTGGTTTTGTAAATATGTAGTTAAAACATTTTTTAAATAAATCTCATTCTTATTTTTTAATCATGTATCTAGTTTTTTCTTAATTTGAATATCACCAACTTTTTTAATTCAGTCATTATCTTTATCATCATTAGTTAATTCTAAAGGTAACAAATGAATAATAGTAAATGCAAAATCTCTTTCATGCTTTTTAATTAAATCAATATATTCACTATTTAAAGCATTTTTTAAACTTAATTCATCCATAGGAGCACTTACAAAGTTTGGCATAAATTCTTCTGGTAATTGAACTTTTTTATTAATACTTGGTACTAATAAAAAATTAGTATCTTTATTAAATGCTTTTTGTATTATTTTAGGATCAGTAAAAATTGTTCCATGTAAAATATCACTTTTAATAAAAATTTTTGCAGTTAAAATATCTTTAAAATTTAATGAATCTTTATAACCTTTGTCTTGATTTGATTCATATTGTAATTGTCATAATAAATGATTAATTTCTCTATCTTTCATAAAAAAAATAGCTCCTTTTAAACCTAATAATAATTTTACTTTATATCCTTAAAAAGATAAATAAAGCCAAGGTTATATAAAAAAAATATATACAAGGAATTTAATTAATTAGTTCTATAATTTTTTATCTTCTTTCTTTTGTTCTTTTTCTTGTTCTAATCTTAATAAAACATCCTTTTTAATTTCTGCTTTCTTTTCATCAATTAAATTCATAATGTTTTTTTCTAAATTATTAAAAGTATTAATAGTATCTTCTAATAATGAAAGTCTTGAGTCATATCATAATTTATATTCTTTTTTTGAAATAAAAACTTTTTCTTGAACTTTATCAATAAAATCTCTTGCATCAACAAAAGTTTTTTCAATATCATTAAAGTTTAATGGTTCAACTAATTGTTTTACTTTATCAATTCATTTAAAAAAACCTGTACAATTACTAAATCTTATTAAGGTATTTAAAATAGTTAGACTTGTTTCACTTGATTGTTTATAGTTTTTATCAGCAATTCCAATTGTTAATTTTGTTGGATCATCATATAAATTAATTTTTAAAGTTGTAATGTTTTTTATATGATGAGTAGTATTTGCATAATTAGAATTCATATTGTCATAAAAAATATAAACAGTAATAAATCCTTTAATGCTTGAATTTAAATCTATCACACATTTAAAATCTCCACAATGTTGTCATCATTCCTTAGAACTTTGAAGTAGTTCAATTAGTTTATTGTGAATAACTCAACAATTTTTGTTTGTATAAAATAATTTCTTAGTAGTTTCTTTAAATCCATTTTTAGCATCAGGAGTAAAGCAAGTTTCAATGATATATCTTAAAATATCATCATAAATAAAATGAAAAGTATTTAAATCATCAATTACATTCATTTTAAAAAGCTCATTGATGTTTTTTAAATCTTTATCTTGTTTTAAAACAATGGTTAATATTAAACTGATATCTTCATTTGTTATATTAATTTTGGTCATTTTTATAAGTATTATTCTAGTTATTAATATTATGCTTTAATTAAATAAAAAATAAAATTAAAAATACTTTTACATAAAATTAAGATAAATAAGGAATTTAATATAAAAGATTTATGCAAGAAAAATATACTGCACAAAATATCAAAGTTTTACAAGGTCTAGAAGCTGTAAGAAAAAGACCTGGAATGTATATTGGATCTACTGATAGTAGAGGTTTACATCATTTAATTTGAGAAATATTTGATAATGCAATTGATGAAGTTTATGCTGGAAATGCAAATGTAATTTCAATCACATTGCATAAAGATAATTCTGTATCAATCCAAGATAATGGAAGAGGGATACCTGTTGATATTAATCCAATTAGTAATTTAAGTGGAATTGATACTGTATTTACAATGTTACATGCTGGAGGAAAATTTGATGATTCAAATTACAAAGCTGCAGCAGGATTACATGGAGTTGGTTCAAGTGTTGTAAATGCTTTAAGTGATTGATTAAGTGTCAAAGTTTTTAGAAATAATACAACTTATGAATCTAAATATGTAAATGGTGGAAATATTGAACAAGCAACTTTAGATTTAAAAATTAAATCAAATCATACTGGAACATTAGTTACATTTCATCCTGATAACAAGATTTTTAAATCAATTGTTTTTAATCCTAATTTAATTAAAGAAAGAATTCAAGAAGCATCTTACTTATTTAAAGGATTAAAAATCATTTTTAAAGATGAAATCAATAATGAAGTAGTTGAATACATGTCTAAAGATGGATTGAGTGATTACATCAAATTTATTAATATTGCCAATACAACAATAAGTCCAATTATTAGTCTTAATGGAATATATAAAGAAATTGGTGTAAGTGTTGCTATGCAATATAGTGAAGAAAGTACAGAAGTGATTGTTTCATTTGCAAATAGTGTAAAAACTAGTGATGGTGGAAGTCATGAAAATGGTTTTAAATCTGCATTATTAAAAACATTTAATAACTATATTGATAAATGAAAAATCAATACAAATAAAAATCATGAACTTGAATTAAGTGATTTAACTGAAGGATTAACTTGCATTATTAATGTCACAATTCCTGAAAAATTAATTACTTTTGAAGGTCAAACTAAAGGTAGATTATTTACAATTGAAGCTAAAGAAGCTGTTGAAAATATTGTTAATAATCAATTATTAGTTTGACTAGAAAATAATCGAGAAGAAGCAAAGAAAATTATTGATAAAGCATATTTAGCAAAAAAAGCTAGACTAAGTGCTAAAAGCGCAAGAGAAGCAGTTAAAAAATTAAATTCTGTAAAAAAAGAAACTAGTTTACTTGCTGGAAAATTAACTGCAGCACAAGGTAAAGATCCAACACAAAATGAATTATTTATTGTAGAAGGAGAAAGTGCTGGGGGAAGTGCTAAGTTAGGTAGAGATAGATTAACCCAAGCAATTTTACCTTTAAGAGGAAAAATTTTAAATGTGAATAAAGCAAATATTAGTGAAGTATTAAAAAGTGAAATGATTACTAATATTATTGCTAGTTTAGGAGTTGGGATTGGTAAGAATTTAGATATGAAAAAACTAAAGTATTGAAAAGTAATCATTATGACTGATGCTGATACAGATGGAAGTCATATTCAATTATTATTATTAACTTTATTTTATAGATACTTTATTGAACTTATTACTAATGGTCATATCTATATTGCTTTACCACCATTATTTAAATTAGAAAATAAAAAAACTAATGAAGTTAAGTATGCTTGGAATGAAACACAATTAGAAGAATTAAAAAAGAGTATGAGTAATTTAGAAGTGCAAAGATATAAAGGTCTTGGAGAAATGAATGCTGATCAATTATATGAAACTACTATGAATAAAAAAACAAGACAACTTATTAAAGTTAATTTAGAAGATGCAGCATTAGCAGAAAGAAGACTAAATATTTTAATGGGGGACAAAAGTCAATTAAGAAAAGATTGAATTAATGAAAACATTGATTTTAGTAATGAAACAGAGTAAATAAAATATGAAGAATAATAAGAATAAAACAACAATCGAATTTTTTGATGAAACACCTAATTTAATTAATCGTAATTTTGATGAAATTATTGCAGAAGGATTTAATAGATATGCAAAATACATCATTCAGGATAGAGCACTACCTGAATTAAAAGATGGATTAAAACCTGTACAAAGAAGAATTTTGTATGCTATGTATAAATTAAATTTATTTCCTAATTCACAATTTAAAAAATCTGCTAGAACTGTGGGAGATGTATTAGGTAAATACCATCCTCATGGTGATAGTAGTATTTATGAAGCTTTAATTAGAATGGCACAAGATTGAAAAAATAACATTCCTTTAATTGAAGTGCATGGAAATAAAGGTTCAATTGATGATGATCCAGCTGCTGCTATGAGATATACAGAAGCTAGATTAAGTAATTATGGAAATGAAATGTTAAGTAATATTGATAAAAAAATTTATCCTTTTATCAATAATTTTGATGATACTGAAACTGAACCAACAATTTTAAGTTCACTTTTACCTAATTTATTAATTAATGGAGCAAGTGGAATTGCTGCTGGATATGCTACTAGTATTCCAACTTTCAATATCTCTGAACTATTAAACGCCATTATTATGGTTATTAAACATAAAAAAAGTAGTGTTGAAGATATTTTAAAAATTATGCCTGGACCAGATTTTCCTACTGGGGGAATGATTATTAATTATGATGAAGTAAAAAAATGTTATTTAACTGGTGAAGCTAAAATCACAATTAGATCTAATTACTATTTACAAAAAGCACAAAAAAAAGAAAATGACAAGATTATTATTACTGATATTCCTTATGAAACTATTAAAAGTGAAATTATTAAACAAATTGAAGATTTAAGAGTTAATAATAAACTTCCAGGAGTTTTAAGTGTAATTGATGCAACTGATAAAAATGGCATTTGTATTGAACTAGAATTGTCAAATAATCAAGTTAATGTTGATCAAATCATGAACTTTTTGTATAAAAAAACCCAATTACAAGTGAATTTTAGTGCCAATATGATTGTTATTAATGAAAGAAAACCAATTAAAATTGGTGTATTAGATTATATTCATTTTTATATTACTTATGCAATTAATACCATTATTAAAGTTGAACAATACTTATTAAATGAAGATGAAAATAGGTATGAAGTTGTTTTAGGATTAATAAAAGCATTAAGTATTTTAGATGAAGTAATTGCTATTATTAGAAAATCTAATGATAAAGCTGATAGTATTAAAAATTTAGTAGAAAAATTCCAATTTAGTAATAAGCAAGCTGAAGCAATTGTTTCATTAAGACTATATAGATTAAGTAATACTGATGTTACTTTATTAAATAAAGAAAAAGATGAATTAGAACTAAAAATTAGTAATCATAAAAAAATTATTAATAATGAAGATGAACAAGAAGCATATTTAATCTTGCAATTAAAAAGTTACATCAAACAATTTGGATATGAAAGAAAAACTAAAATTAATAAAGATGAAAATTTAGTAATATCAAATACAAATGAAAAAGATTTATTAACTAGCAAAGAAGTTAAAGTAATTATTACAAACAATCATCAAACTAAATATTTAACTAAATTAGAAAGTGATTTAACTAAATTTAATAATATTAACTATAAATCAGATAATGATTATTTAAAGTTTATACTAAATAGTAATATTAAAAGTTCTTTAATTATTTTTACTAGTTTAGCTAGAGTTGTGTCAATTGATGTTTTTAAATTACAAGAAGCTAAATGAAAAGATAATGGCGAAGATTTAACTAATAAATTACATTTGTTAGCAGATGAAAAAATCATTCAATGTTTTGATACTTTTTCATTAAAAAATAGTAGTGCAAAATATTTATTATTTGCTACTAAATCTGGCAAGATGAAAAGAGTAGATAAACAAGAATTTATTAGTGATAAAGAAATGCGATTATCAAGCTGCATGAATTTAGAAGAAAATGATGTATTAATTGATGTAGTTTATAACTATGATATTTCTGATCAAATATTAAGTTTTACTAAAAAAGGAAATGTCTTAAAATTTGATAGTATTTTAATTCCTTTAGTTTCTATGAAAGCTAAAGGAGTTAATGCAATGAAATTACAAAAAGATGATACTTTGATAAAAGTTATTTCATACAAGGAAGATGAAAATGCATATTTAAACATTTTTAGTAATCAATTTTATAAAGCTTTAAATATTAATGATATTAAGCAAACTAATAGAAATTTAGTAGGAACTAATTTATTAAATACCAAAAAGAAACAAAAACTTTTAAATGTTTTTATTGCTAATAAAGATCTAATTTATTATGG
>JAGBPV010000051.1 GCA_017633195.1 bacterium | reverse complement strand
TATATATGAAAAAAGTTATAAAAATATTAGCAGGTAGTTTTTTAGCTGTAGCATCAACAACTGCTATAGTAACACCAATTGAGATCACTAAAAAATCTAATGATAACAATAGTTCAATAATGACTAACAATATTAATAATACTAAAATCTCCACTACCACAAATCATAATGTTAATTCAATATTATCTAAAGTTCCTGAAACAAAAGTAGAAAATATAATCAATAATTATTTTGCAATTAATTCTTCTAAGAATAATATATTGTTTATACAAGAAAGTTCAAATACTAACAAAGATGGAATTATTGTAAATAAAGCAAAACAAATTGTTAATGAATTATATACTAATCAAATTTCACTTTCAACCTTGAGACAAAATATTCAAAATAAATTTAATGATTTAACAATCACACAAAAAGAATATATCCAAGGTAGAATAAAAAAACAAGAAAATTTAAATAATAAAGTAAATTCAAAATCATTAATGTTTTGCTATCCTACATTACTTTTATCACAACAAAATGTAGGAAATACATTATTAACAAATGCAGACTTATTAAGCCAAAACATTCAATACACTTTAAATAAATTAGGTGGAATAGAAATATTTGCTTCAACACTTACAGCATTAGCAATTGCCGCTACTGCTGTTGCTGCTGCAGAGTGGGCAATATTATTTGTTGGTTGAGAAGCAGCTGCATGTACTTCTGCCACTGTAGTATCAGACTGAATTACAGTTGGTTTTGCTTGAACTTATTATTTTCAAATATTAAATCCTATGAAAAATCTTGTTTCATCTACTACATATCAAACTTTTAAAAATATTAAAGATCAATGTCGTGATTTAAAATGATGTATAAATGGTCCTAATAATATTAAAGAATTTCCTAATAAAATAGAAAAAATCCAAAATAATTTAAAAAAAGTAGGGGGATGAATATCACAAAAATTAAGAAGTATATTCAGCACAGCAAATGCAAATGGTCAAAGATTAAGTGCGTCAATGGATGCTGATCAAGCAGTTAATGATGCAGATATGTGAGCTGATCCATCAGATAGTGCAGTAATAACAGCAATAAGTGCTGCAGATAATGCAATAAGTAAAATATTTGGCTTTATAAGTGGTGCTATAAGTGTAATTGGTGTTATTGATACCTTATATTTTAATTATTAAATTAAACAATAAATTCTAAAACTAGAAATGTTACAAAAACCCCAGCCAGAATTAAAAATAATTTCTTTTATTATATATTATTGAAATTTTGTTTGACTTATGTTCCTTCTTTATTGATCTTGAATAATATATATTTTTGAAGGTTGAGTCAGTCACTATTTTACTCTTCTTTGGTATCCAGTTTTCTTATTATTCTCAATGGTTATTTCAACTATAGCTGTGATTAAATTTATAAATACTACAAAAAAATTAGGAAAACCTGTTTCTATAAAAGCAAAGATAATGCTATTTTTACTACCATATATTGCATCAGTAGTTCTTTATAGTAGATATATTTATGTACAAGAGTGAGACTATTCTAAATTCAAATCTTATAATGCAAATCAATGTTTTCAAAATGAAAACTTTAAATATCTTCCAGATAACGTTTTAACTGAAGAATGCAAATTAAATAGTTTTAAATACTTAAAGCTAAAATTTGAAAATGTTGCTATTGTACATATTGATAAAAATACTACTACTTTTAGAATAGGAAGCATGAATGAAGATGCTATTTTAGGTAAAGATTACATATTAATGCAAAAAAATATAAACTATAAGTTAATAGGTATATATAATTGAAGATTTTTTCTTAGAAAAAGTGGATTAAATTTATTGCATAAGACAAATGGTAGTAAAATGTTTAGTCTAATTTGTTGATATTCATTAGCTGAAAAAGGTTCTAGAAAATCTATTATTAGAACCATTAAAACATTTAAAGGTAATATATACACTAAAGTATTTTGAAGGTTTGATGGAATGGTTTCTTGAATTTTAAGAAATTTTAAGCAATTCAAAAGGATTTCAAAATAATATGATTTATATAAAAATAATGTATAGTTGAACATTTATAGTAAATAATATCTACTAAATATATTTTAAAATTAAATAAAAAAAGATTGGATTAAAATTGGCATTAGCATCTAATAAAGTCTTCTTTGACTTTTATCAAGAATGTTTAGATTGTAGCAAAAATATTTTTAAGAATTACAATGTAGAAATTGCTCTTCCAAAAGATTTTAATCAGAAATTTAATAATAAAAATTCAGGAGTTTTTTTATAGAAAAAACAATGAATAATACTGTTCCTTGTTGTGTTTTATTTTTTCTTGCGTTGTTTCTTGTTCCAATATTATTTATTGCTATTTTTGGTAAAAAATATCTTGAAAATATAGGTATAAAAAGTAATGATGTTGCATTAGTGCAAGCATGTATTATTGTTTGTATAGTAGTTATTGGTGGTCTTTTTATTTTTTATCCTATAACAAGATTAGTTTGAAGAAAAATACTTAAAGATTATGATTTATTATCAAATAATGTTTTTTAATTAATTGATGAAAAAGTAATAGATTCTTGTACTTTTAATAAATTTAACAATGCAATTATGCTTTTGTGTAAATCAAATACCCATAGATTGTCTGATACAGTAGTTTTTTCATCCAAAACTAATGAAGAACTAATTAATATGTATTATCAAAGTTTTAAATTCATTTTATGAAAAAAATATACCAATTAATCACAATGAAATCATAAAAGAAATAAATCATAAATTAAGATTTGATAATATGTCTAAGAGAATTGATTATTATCTTAATTTATAAAGCATTTCTTTTTTTGTTTCTGAATCAAATATTAGAAAAAGAAGAGGATATAATCTTAAAGAATTTTATTTTCTTGCTGCAGCAATTTGTAAGAATTATCTTGATGCAAAACAAGATAATAATCAAAAATAAAACAAGATTTATAATTTTTTAGCACTTTTTTTATTAGAGTGCTAATTTTTATATATAATATATACGTACAAAAGTATATAAAATTAGTTAGTTTAAAAAATTACAAGGAGACAAAAATATGAAAGATATAATTTTAGGAATAGACTTAGGAACAACAAATTCTTGTGTTGCTTATATGGATGGAACAACACCAGTAGTTATTGAAAATCCAGAAGGTAAAAGAACTACTCCATCAATTGTTGCTTTCAAAGGTGATCAAATTATTGTTGGTGATGGTGCTAAGCGTCAAATGATTACTAATCCAAATACTATTACTTCTGTAAAAAGATCAATGGGTACAGATAAGAAATTTGATATTAATGGTAAAGAATATACTCCTGAACAAATTTCTGCTGATATCTTGTCTTATATTCGTGCTTTTGCAGAAAAAAAATTAGGAAGAAAAATTGATAAAGCAGTTATTACTGTTCCTGCATATTTTAATGACTCACAAAGAAATGCAACTAAAAATGCTGGTAAAATTGCTGGTTTAGAAGTAATGAGAATTATTAATGAACCAACAGCAGCAGCTTTAGCATATGGTTTAAATAAAAAAGATAAAGAACAAAAAATTCTTGTTTATGACTTAGGGGGAGGAACATTTGATGTATCTATTTTAGATATGGCAGATGGAACATTTGAAGTTAAAGCTACAAATGGTGATACTCACTTAGGTGGAGATGACTGAGATGAAGTTATTATTAATTGATTAGTTGATTATGCTAAAAAGGAATATAACACTGATTTAACTAAAGATAAAATGGCAATGCAACGTCTAAAAGATGCTGCAGAAAAAGCAAAAATTGAATTATCTGGTGTTACTGAAACCCAAATTGTATTACCATTCATTGGAATGAGTGCTAATGGTCCTATTAATATTGAAAAAACTATTACAAGAGCTGAATTTGAAAAAATGACAAAGCCATTATTAGACAGAACTATTGTTCCTGTTGAAAATGCTTTAAAAGATGCAAAAATGACAGCATCAGATATTAACGAAGTTTTATTAGTTGGTGGATCAACAAGAATGCCTGCAGTTCAAGCACTTGTAAAGAAAATTACAGGTAAAGAACCAAATAGATCCATTAATCCTGATGAAGTTGTTGCTATTGGTGCAGCAATTCAAGGAGGAGTTTTAGCTGGTGATGTTAAAGATATCTTATTATTAGATGTAACTCCATTATCATTAGGCATTGAAACTGAAGGTGGAATTTCAACTACAGTTATTGCAAGAAACACAACTATTCCTGTTTCAAAATCTCAAATCTTTTCAACAGCAGTAGATAATCAACCTGAAGTTGATGTACATGTTGTTCAAGGTGAAAGAAAAATGGCTAGAGACAATAAATCTCTAGGTGTATTTAAACTTGGTGGAATTGAACCTGCTCCAAGAGGAGTTCCACAAATTCAAATTACATTTAATATTGATGCAAATGGTATTTTAAATGTAACTGCTAAAGATTTAAAAACTAACAAAGAAAATACTATTACTATCAATGATGCAAGTGGTTTAAAACAAGAAGAAATTGATAGAATGATTAAAGAAGCTGAAGAAAACAGAGAAAAAGATGAAAAAGAAAAAGAAGAGGCTGAAACAAGATATAGAGCTGAATCTTTAATTAACAGTTTTGAAAAGTCTTTAAATACTGAAGAAGGCAAAAATATTCCTGAAGACCAAAAGAAGCAAACTCAAGCACAAATAGATGAAATTAAAAAATTATTAGAAGAAAAGAAATTTGACGAATTAAAACAAAAATTAGATCAAATTGAAGCAGTTATGAAACAATTTGCTGATCAAATGGATAAGAATAAATCACAATCATCAGATACCAATAATAACGAAAATCAAGAAGAAACTAAATAATGCAACAACAAAATCTGCATATTAATTCAATTAGTATTAAAGATGGAATATTAGATAATGATTTTGGAGGATATGGTAAACATCCAAGCATATCCTTTCCATTATCATGAGATAAAGTAGAAGGTGCAAAAAGTTATGCACTTTATATGATTGATTATGATGCAACACATGTAGTAGGATTTCCTTTTATTCATTGATTAGTTGCTAATATCAAAGATAATAAACTTGATTATGATGCAACTCATTTAAACAAAGATATTATTCAAGGACAAAATTCAAGAACTAAAGCAACTTGAATTAATAATCAAAATAAAATTATTTCTAAATTTGAATTATTAGAACATGCAAACTATACTGGACCAACTCCTCCAGATAAAGCACATTTTTATACAGTGTTTATTTTTGCTTTGGATAAAGAAAAGTTAGACTTAAATAATGGGTTTTTCTTAGAAGAATTATTAAAAGAGATCAAGGATCATATAATCAGTTTTGATTACATTAATTTAGAATATAAGAAAATTTAACAATTTTTCTATTAGATTAAAATCATTATATTATTACTGTTTTAATTAAAATTTAAACAATATTATTTTAAACTAGGACACAAAGTTAAGATTAAATTCAAATTTTGTGTTCTAGTTTATTTTAATGTCATTGTTTTATTTATGCTTTTAAAAAAAGAAAATAAATTGCAAGAGATATTTTTAAGATATTTTTTATTTAATTTACTTTTATTATATAAATTAAAATTCTATGTAATAATTTTTAAATTTAGAGTTATTATATATATATATATAATTCATTTAAATTCTTTTTTTATACTTTAAAACTAAGGATAAGTGATTAAAATGAAATTTAATAAAAAAGCTAAATATTTATTAGTAGGATTTTCTATTATTGGTGCATTAGCAATAATTGCTGGTTCTACTGCAGCAGTTACAATTCATTCTAATAATAAATTAGTCGCAAAATCAGCAACAACTAATAGCACTAACACAAATGCTTCAAATCCTAGTAAATCTTCTGGTACAACAAAGAATTCAAGTGCAAATAGTCCTGCTCCAAGTACTCCAGATGCGAGCAAAACAAATAGTGCTGGTGATCAAGGCAAAAATTCAAATTCAAATCCTGATAAAACTCCATTAAATAAAGATAGTAGTGCTGGACATGAAACTAGTGGAAAAACTTCAAGTGGTTCTACAAAAAATAGCACAAGTCCTGATAAAACAGGTAGTAATGGTCCTGGTGTTCCTGGTGGCCCTGGACCAGTACAAACTAATCCAAATGGTGAAAAATCATCAGATGGCTCTAATGCACTAAATCCTAATGATATTTATGATAATAATCAAATCATAAAAAATCTAGATTCATTATTAAATTTATACATAAAAGTTTCTGGATTTAGCAACACTAATGCAAACAATGCTTTAAATAATTCATCTTCAAATAATTTAATTAATGCAATAAAAACTGGCCTATTAAATGAATTAAAAACTGCAGTTGGTTGATTTTATTATGTATCAAATAGTAGTTCAACTAATGTTTATTATCCAAAAACTAATTATGATATTAACTATATAGTAAATCATATTAGTATTGAATTACCTACTGGTGTAAATAATGACAGTAATGAATTAGGAGAAATTTCTGGTATCAAATTAAGTTACGATGGTACAGTATTAACAAATACAAGTGAAACTGATTCTTTTATTGCACAAGGATTTTTACCAATTTTATCAGCTGGAATTATTAATGAAATAAATCAACATTTTGCTCAAATGATTCAAACAAATGTTGATAAGATTATTACACAAAATGCACAAAATAAAACAGTGTATACTTTTAATCCAAATAATAGTTTTTCAATTAAAGAAAATAATTTAAATATTTTTGTTCCATCCAATGCTATTGTGATTACAGGACTACAATTAGCAGGTGATATTACAGCAACTGAAGCTTTAAATATTTCATATTATTGAAAATTATGAACTAATTATTTAGAAACATTAATAGTTGGTTCAACTAGTACATTATTTACATATACTGTTTCATCAACTGAAACTCTTACTTTTACTCAACAACAAATTGCAGCAAATTTAAGCATCCTTATTAATCAACATCAATCATTAAATACAAATGGAGAAATTGAAGGTATGAATTTAGCATATTCTGGAATTTATTTAAACTTCACTTCTTCTGCATTTAGTCAAACATGAAATGCTAATTATTTAAATGTTTATGGTTTTTTTGGTTATGATGCTTGACAAAATGAAGTTAAACAAATTATTCAAATAAATAATAAGTAATCATTTATCTATACAAATTTTAATGTCTCCATCATTATTTATAAACTCATCAATTTCATGATTAGTTTTTAAAACAAATAATGATAAAAATTTAATCTATAAATAATAAAATCATAAATAGATTTAAAAAAAACTTTCTTTTTGTTAAAATAAATAATATTTATAAAATAGGATATGACATATGAATAAAGAAATACAACCAAAAACAAAAATTGCTAAATTTCAATGTGCTAGTTGTGGAACTACTTTTGATATTGATTCAACTTACCATGCAGATGTATGTCATATTGACATATGTTCACATTGTCATCCTTGATATTTAGGTAAAACCAGTAATACATCTGTTAAAGGTAAATCAGAAAAATTAAACAGCAAATTTGAAGCTGGTAAAAATTTTAATGCTAAAAAAGAATCAGAAGTTAAGAAAGTAACAAAGAAATCAAATTCTAAAAAAGTAACTAACTTCAAAGATCTTAAAATTGCTGAATAATTAATGCATAAATTCAAATTCCATGGAATATAACAAGAGATTATTTGATACTGTACATGGTATTTTTAATCGTATCAATGATTTTCAAAAAGAATTAGAAACTGTTACAGATGTTAATAAGATAAAAACATTAAACAAACAAATTAAAGACAATTTAGATGTTTGTAATTTATTTGCTGAATACAAACAAAAAATTGAAGAAGCGCAACAATGTGAAACTATTTTAGATAAAGAAAAAGATGAAGAATTAGTAATTGCTGCACAAGAAGAAATAAATGAATTAAAACCACAAATTCAAAAAATTGAAGAAAATTTAAAAATTCTTTTATTACCAAAAGATGAAAATGATGAAAAGAATGTTATTGTAGAAATGCGTCCTGCTGCAGGTGGTGATGAATCTTCTATTTTTGTTGGTGATCTTTTTGAATGCTATCAAAAATATGCAGATATGCAAGGATGAAAAATCCAAGTATTAAGTCTAAGTCAAAAAGCATTTGGAATAGATTTTATTTCTTTTAAAATTATTGGAAAAGATGTGTATTCTAAGATGAAATTTGAATCAGGTGTACATAGAGTGCAAAGAGTTCCATTAACTGAAAGTAAAGGAAGAGTTCACACTTCGACAATAACTGTTGCAGTTTTACCAGAAGTTGATGAAATCCAAGTTGTAATTAATCCTGCTGATTTAAGAGTTGATACTTATAGATCAGGAGGAGCTGGTGGCCAACATGTTAATCGTACTGATTCAGCAGTTAGATTAACTCATCTTCCAACAGGAATAGTAGTTGCTTGTCAAGAAGGAAGAAGTCAGATTGAAAATAGAGAATCTGCTATGCAATTGTTAAGAGCAAAATTATGAGAAAAATATAATAGTGAACAACATGATGCAATTTCTAATTTAAGAAAAGATCAAGTTGGTAGTGGTGAAAGAGCAGAAAAAATAAGAACATATAATTATCCTCAAAATCGTGTAACTGATCATAGAATTGGATTAACTTTAAATAAGTTGGATCAAATTATGATTGGCAATTTAGAAGAAATAATTTCTGCTTTAATTGCTAATGAGCAATTAGAAAAAATGAAGGCATTAAAGATATAATGACTTATTATGATTTATACAATTATTTTTTAAAAAAATATAATTATAAAGATGATCCGAATGTAAATAAGGATTTCTTCAATTTACTATTTTATTTTTCTAAAAATATCAAAACTCTTGCTGATTTTTATACTTTTAAAAATCAAGAAATAAATTTTAAAGATGACATTGATAAATTTTTTGATTTTCTTTATTTAATGTCAAAAAAACATTATCCAATAAGTTACATTACTAAACAACACTATTTTTATGGTCTTAAATTTAATATTAATAAAGGTACTTTAATACCAAGAAGTGAGACTGAACTATTAGTAGATAAAATTATTTTAGAAAATTATAAAAAGAATTTAAAAGTTGTTGATCTATGTGCTGGAATAGGCAATATAGGTTTAACTATTGCTAATAACTTAAATGCAAGAGTAACATTAGTTGAAAAATATACAAGACCTTTTTCTTTGCTAAAGAGTAATGCAAGAAAATTAGGTTTAATAAAAAAAGTTAGACTTAAAAAGATGGACATTAAAAAATTTTTTATAACTTGCAAAAAAAAATTTGATATTTTAGTAATGAACCCACCATATATTGCAAAAAATGATAAACATATTGAAAATAACGTAAAAAAATATGAACCAAATTCAGCATTATATGCAAAAGATAATGGTTTATATTATTACAAAGTTGTATTTGAATATTTAACATATTTGTTGAAGAGAAAACTAACTTGTTATTTTGAAATTAATCCAGAACACAAAGATATATTAACAAAATTAATTAATAATCTTTGATACAAGAATTTATGTAAAATTACTTATGAATTTAGTAATGATTATCATGGATTAACAAGATATTTAAAGTTAACACTAGAAGATGAAGACTATAAAAGACAGTGATTTTTATTATAATTTAAATTTAATTATTGATTGATTAAAAAATAATAATATTGCTTTAATGGAAACTGATACAGTTTTAGGTTTGTTTAGTAAGAATGAAGAAGATTTATATTTATTAAAAAATCGTCCAAAAGAAAAAAAGATAGTTTTATTAATAAAAAATATACAACAAATTTCAGGTGATATTTCAGATGAATTTACTAGATTAGCAAATAAATTTTGACCAGGGAAACTAACAATTATTTATCATAAAATTGCATATAGAATTCCTAATCATCCTCAAATTCTAAAAATACTAGATGAATTAAATTCAATATATTGTACAAGTGCTAATATTAGTGGACATGATACCATAAGAACTTCAGATGAAGCTTTTAATATATTTAAAGATAATCTTATTTCAAATAAATTATTAATTGTTAAAGGTAAATCTTATTCTACTAAACCTTCAACAATTTATAATTTAGATGAACACAAAATCATTAGAGAAGGTGAAATTTCTTTAAATGAAATTAATAAAGTATTAAAGGAAATGTAAAATGATTTATTTAGGCAATGATCATGCTGGTTTTTTAGTTAAAGAAGCAATTAAAAAATATTTTGATAAAAATAAAATACCATATGAAGATTTAGGTAGTTATTCTTTAGAAAGTGCAAATTATCAAGAATATGCATTTAAAGTTGCACAAAAAGTAGCATTAGATCCTAAAAATCATAAAGGTATATTGATATGTGGCACTGGAGTTGGAGTTTGCATTGCTGCTAATAAAGTTAAAAATATTCTTGCTGGATTAGTAGATAAAAAAGAATTAACACAATACATTGTTAGTCATGATCATTGCAATATTCTTTGTCTAAGCGGACTTTATGTAAATATTAATGACAATTTAGAAATAGTAAAAGAATTTTTGCAAACTGAACCATTACATGATTATCATGAAAATAGAGTAAAAGTAATTCTTGATTATGATAATAAAAGATAATTTATTTCTTAGTTTTTAACTTATATAATAAATTAAATATTTAATAGGAGTGATGTTATTTATGCAAGATAAAGAAGTAGAACTTTTAATTAAAAAAGAATTGAACAGAGAACAAACTTTTATTAATTTAATTCCAAGTGAAAACTATGTTTCACAAGATGTTTTAGATGCTGCAGGAAGCATTTTTACAAATAAATATGCTGAAGGATATCCAAATAATCGATATTATCCTGGTGTTGAAGTTGTAGATGAACTTGAATTATTGACTATTGAAAGAGCAAAGAAAGCATTTAAATGCAAATATGCTAATGTTCAACCATTAAGTGGCTCAACAGCAAATTTAGCTATTTATTTAGCTTTATTAAAACCTGGAGATAGAATTTTAGGAATGGATTTAACAAGTGGTGGACATTTAAGCCATGGTGCATCATTTTCTATTACAGGAAAATTCTATAATTTTTTTCATTATGGAGTTGATGAAAAAACTGAACAAATTGATTATGATAAAGTAAGAGAAATTGCTTTAATTACAAAACCAAAATTAATTATTGCAGGTGCAAGTAATTATTCAAGAATTATTGACTGAAAAAAGTTTAAAGATATTGCAAAAGAAGTTAATGCTTATTTATTAGCAGATATTTCACATATTTCTGCATTAATAATTGCAGGATTACATCCAGATCCTTTTCCATATGCAGATGTTGTAATGACAACATTACAAAAACAAACAAGAGGAGCAAGAGGTGCAATAATTTTATGCAATGATGAAGAAATTGCTAAGAAAATTAATTCTGCTATCTTTCCTGGAATTCAAGGTGGTCCACAAGAAAATATTATTGCTGCAAAAGCTGTAACTTTATATGAATCAATGCTTCCATCATTTAAAGAATATTGCAAAGATATTTTAATAAATGCTAAAGCATTAGCAGATGAATTTACTAAAGCAGGATTTCATGTTATTTCAGATGGAACAGATAATCATTTATTATGTATTGATGTTTTTAAAAAAACAAAACACACAGCAGATAAAATTCAAGATTGATTGCAACAAGCACATATTCTTGCAAATAAAAATACTATTCCTTTTGAAAAAAACTCTGCTAAAACTCCTAGTGGAATTAGAATGGGTTCACCTGCAATGACTACAAGAGGTTTTAAGAAAGAAGAGTTTATTCAAATTGCAAAGTGAATGGTGCAAATAATTAATTCTAATGGTGAAGAAAAGATTATAAATTCTATTAAAAAAGAAGTCTTAGAATTATTGAAGAAATATCCAATTTATAATTAATTTGTTTTTAAAGTTTTATAAAGTAACTTTTTAATTAATTTAAAAGAATTAGCATTTAAAATACTAATTCTTTTATTTTTTAAAGATTAATAATATCAGTAACAATTTTTGGGGTTTTATGTTTACTTCTTCAAATATATTGACTAGATATATTAAATACTTTTTTGTTAATAAATTCTTTTGTTGGTAATTCTTTTTTTATTTCAATTTCTTTAACAATAGTTTGTTTTATTACCTGAGTGATTTTATTAATTAATCAAGTGTTATTCTTTGCATAAAAACATCCTCTTGTTGAAACTATTGGATCTGAATATAATGTTTTTTTCTTTTCATCAAAAATTAATAAAACAGTAAAAACTCCATTAGTAGAGATATTTTGTCTTTCTTGTAAAATTTCTCATGAATCACCATTTTGGTGATCACCAGTTTGACGTTGATTACCATCAATATATGTAACACCTGCTTGCACAAATTCGTCAGTAACTTCAATAACGCCATCATAAAGTTCAAGTTTTTGACCTAATGCTGAAACCTTAATTGATGATGGATCCATATCAACAAGTTCTGCTAATTTTTGTAAACCTGTCATCATTTTATATTCACCATGAATTGGAACAAGATTAGTTGGATTTAAAATTTTAATTAATAATTGTAATTCAGTTTGAGTTGCGTGTCCAGAAGCGTGAATTTTACAATCTGGTTTATTTTCATAAACTTTAACACCACATTTATAAATTTGATTAACCATTTTTTCAACACTCAAAAAATTACCAGGAATAGGATTTGAAGATAAGATTACTGTGTCACTTGGTTTAAATGAAACATAATGGTGTTTTCCATTTGCTATTTGACTTAGTGCAGCTAATTCTTCTCCTTGTGAACCTGTTAATAAGATTGCTACTTCATTATCTGGATATTTAGCAATTTCAGCTGGAGTTATAAATGATTCATTGCTAACATTTAAATAACCAATTTTTCTAGAAACAGCAACATTATTTTCCATACTTCTTCCCATTAAACAAATTTTTCTATTATTTGCAATACAAATTGCAATAATTTGTTCAATTCTTGATAAATTTGAAGCAAAACTAGAAATAAAAATTCTTCCTATTTGCAAAGAAATAATTTCTTTTAATTTCTTAATTACATAAAATTCACTTTCACTAAATCCACCTTGTTGTGCATTAGTAGATTCACACATTAATACTGCTACATCTTTTGCAGCAATTTTTGCTGCTTTTGCTAAATTAAATTGATCTCCATAAGTACTAAAATCAAATCTAAAATCACCAGTTTCAAAAACAATTCCATTTGGAGTAGTTACAGCAATTGCAAATGCATCTGGAATAGAGTGAGCAACTCTACAAAATTCAACATCAAAATATTTTGTTTTAAAAGTTGTATCATCATCAAAAGGATTGATTTTATTGAATTTAATATCTTTATATTCTAATAACTTCTTTTTAATCAATTCACAAGTTAATTTACCACCCCAGATTTCTGGTATTTTAATTTGTCTTAATAAGTGTGGAATTGCTCCAATATGATCTTCATGACCATGAGTTATCACTAATGCTTTTATCTTTTTTTCATTTTCTTTTAAGTATGCAAAAGATGGAATAATTCCATTTACTCCAGGTAAAGAGTCATCAGCAAATTTTATTCCAGCATCAATAATAATAATTTCATCTTCATGCTCAATAACATACATGTTTTTACCAATTTCACCAACTCCACCTAGACTAAAAATATAAGTAGAAGGATGAGTTTTTTGCTTTTTATTGAACTTTGCTTCTTCTAATATTAATTCATTATTTTCATTTGTATTCATATAACTATTCCTTAGTTTTATAAGGCATTGCATTTAAAGGAATTTCAGCAATTCTATCATAAAATAATAAACCATTTAAATGATCACATTCATGTTGTAAACAAATTGCTAATAATCCTTTTGCATCAATGATTACTTCTTGTTTAGTCAAATAATCATATGCTTTAACCTTAACTGTTTTGTAACGAATAGAAACACCTTCATGCTCATCTAAAACAGATAAACATCCTTCACCATTTTTTAAATATGTTTTTGCTAATGAACTTGAAAGAATTTTTGGATTCATTAACATGTATTTATATTCAACTCCATCTTCATCAAAATGTAAATATACAATTTGTTTATTTATACCTAATTGATTAGCAGCAATTGCTAAACCTGGAACAATATCATATTTTTCTGCTTTATCTTCATAAGTAGCATCAATGTAAGCAATCATTTTATCCATTAAATCAAAATCTGCTTGATTTAAATTATTAATATCAACTAAAGCACATTTTTGTCTAATAGATGGATTGGTATCATATGTTAATCAAGTCTTAGAAGGAATTAATTTTTTTATCATTGAAAGAATTTAAATTCGTGTTTTTTATTATTATACTAAAAAAACTTTATTTTAATTACCATTATTCTAAAGATTATAATATTACACATATAAATTTATGAAAAAAGGCAAGTTAATTATTATTAGTGGACCAAGTGGTGTTGGAAAAAAGACAATTATAGATCAAATTTATCCAATTAAATCATTAAATTTGCATCAATCGATTTCTATGACAACAAGACAACCAAGAATTAATGAAATTGATGGAAAAGATTATTTTTTTGTTTCAAAACAAGAATTTGAAGAAAAAATTAAAAATCATGAATTCTTAGAATATGCAGTTTATAACAATAATTATTATGGAACACCAAAATCATTTGTATTAAAAACTTTAGAAGAAGGAAATAATGTTTTGTTAGAAATTGAAACTGATGGGCTAAAGAAACTATTAAATGATAAAATTAATGCTTATAAAATTTTTATAGCACCTCCATCAATTGATGCATTAAAACAAAGATTATTAAATAGAAATACTGATTCATTGCAAGTTATTAATGAACGCATTCAAAAAGCAATTAAAGAATTAGAATTAATTCATATGTATGATGTTTGTATTATTAATAATGATTTGCAAAAAGCAATTAATGATGTTAAACAAGAAATACAAAAAATTATAAACAATGATTAATGATATTTTATCTTATAGTGACTTTAACGAATTATTAGAACAAAACCAAAGCTTAATTGTAGTATTTATTTCTAAAGTAAATTATGATTTAAATAAAATTCTTTTAGATTTAAATCAAACTAAATTAAAAGTTTATTTAGTTAATGTTGATGATTTACTTGCATTAAAAACAAAATATAAAATTAAACAAACTCCAACATTAGTTGTTTTTGAAAATCAAACTGCTATTTTTAATACTTGCAAATTGAACTTAATTAGTGAAATATTAAAACAAGATAAACTTTAATTTATTTAAGTTTTAATACAACACTTAATAATTCATTTAAAGCTTTATTTGTAATTAATAATCTATCTCTTAATTCATCACTAGATTTAAATTGAAGTTCAAAATCTGTATATTTATCTACTACTAAAATTGAAATAAATGCATGTCCATTAGGATTATTTTTATTTTCAATATTAATGTTTAAGTCTTTAATTTCTTTTAAATCTAAATCATTACTAGTTGATACAACACTTAAAACTAAATCACAATCAAATTCATTTTTTAAATATTTAGCAAGTTTTCTTGCATTAATTTGACTTAAAAATTTTGTATTTTCATCAATATCAAACTTATAAAATAAACTTTTATCATTTAATACAAATCCAACTTTAAAAACTTTTTCATAATTTGTATTTATTGCAAAATTTGAACAAATCATACCATTAGTTGATGTTTCAATAATTCCTAGTTTTAAATTTAAATCCATTAATTTTTGAACAATAATATTTTGCAATCCCATTTATTAATTAACTTCTTTCATTGTATTTTGTTTATTTTTTGTTAATTTAGATATTAAAGAAATATATTCAATCATTGAACATAAACTAAAGATGGTAGCAATAATCATAAAAAGATTTTGAATTAGATATCAATCAATTATTTGATTTGATATATAAGCATCATCATAACTAAAATGAAAGAAAAAGAAGATGAAAATTAATCCAATCATTTCAAAAATAGTTTTTAATTTTCCTAAAAACTTTGATGAAACTACAATCTTTTTTCTTAATGCATTCATTCTAAATGCATCAACAATAAAATCTCTTAAAATTAAAATCACAGTAATTCATACAGGAATTAAATCATTATAACTTAAACAAATTAAACTACCATCTACCAATAATTTATCTGCTAATGGATCTCATAATTTCCCAAAGTCTGATACTCAATTATATTTTCTAGCAAGATATCCATCTAAAAAATCTGTAATACTTGCAATTATAAAGAAACTTCCTGCAACAATATCATTCACTCTAAATCCGGCTTTATATGAAGAGATATAGCCATTTAATGATAAATAATAAATTGGATTTCCAATTTGTACAAGAATAAAGATAATTACTAATACCATGAAGAAAATTCTTAAAATGGTTAAGTAATTAGGAATATATTGTTTTTTTATATAAGTTTTGATATTCATGAATTAAAACTTTAATGATCCTGGATATCTTGGAAAAGCAATTACATCTCTGATATTTTCTATTCCTGTTAACATCATAATTAATCTTTCAAAACCAATTCCAAATCCAACGGATTTGTAATATCCATATTTTCTTAACTCTAAATATCAATTTAATTTATCAGGTGATATTTTTAATTCTTTTAATCTATTTAAAATGATGTCTATATTACTTTCTCTTTCACTTCCACCAACAACCTCACCAATTCCAGGAACTAAGCAATCATATGCAGCAACTGTTTTTTTATCTTCATTTAATTTCATATAAAACGCTTTAATTTCTTTTGGATAATTAATAATAAAAGTTGGTAAATTAAAGACTTTTTCACAAATATATTTTTCATGTTCACTGCCTAAATCTAACCCATCAAAAATATCTTTGTTTTCAAAAGTTACTTTATTTTCAGACTGATCTTTTTTTAATAAATTGATTGCTTCTTTATATTCAATAACAGGAAACTTATTATCTAAATATCTTTGTAATTTTTCAATTAATAATGTATCAGTTTTATTAGCACATACTTTTAATTCATATATACAATTTTCTAAAACTCATTTAATAACATATTTAATTAGTGCTTCAGCAATTTGCATTCCATATTTTTGATCTTTAAATGCCATTTCAGGTTCAATCATTCAAAACTCAGAAATATGACGATTTGTATGGGAATTTTCTGCTCTAAAAGTTGGACCAAAAGTATAAACATCTTTAAATGCTTGTGCATAAGCTTCTGCATGTAACTGTCCTGATACTGTTAAATAAGCTTCTTCACCAAAAAAGTTTTCATCTTTTTGTCTTGTTTTAATGATGAAATTTTCTCCTGCTCCTTCTCCATCATTTTCTGTAATTTCAGGAGCATTTAAATACAAGAATCTTTCATTATGAAAAAAGTTATGAACAGCATATGCAGCTTCACTTCTTATTCTCATTACTGCATTAAATAAATTTGACCTTGCTCTTAAATGACTAATTTCTCTAAGAAATTCATATGAATGTTCTTTATTTTGCAAAGGATAATTAGAATCAGAAACTGCAAGTAGTTCAATTTGTGTTGCATTAATTTCATATCTTTCATCATTATCTTTTAAAACAATATTGCCACTTACTTTAATAGCTGATCAAACACTGAATTTTGAAATTTCATCAAAATTAGATATAAGATCTTTTTTATATACTACTTGAATATTGTTGGCTGTTCCATCAGTAACATTTAAAAATCCAATTTTACCACTAGAACGGTTATTTCTTATTCAACAATTAAATGTAACATTTACTTTTTTATTTATTAATTCTAAATATGATTTATTTAGTTCATATAATGAGTTTATTTCCATTATTTTTTCCTAATGTTTAATATTAATATTTAGATTATAAAACATAATAAAAGTTTATAATTATAGCATTAATCATTTATTAATTTTCATAGTAAATTTTTTAAGATTAATTCAAAAGTTTTTTAATATGCATTAATCAATTTTTTTGGATATTTTAATTTAACTTTTTTAAGAAGAAAGGTGTATATTATGAGTAATAAATCAAAAAAAATTAAACATATTTTATTAGGCTCACTGTCCATAATTGCTTTATCAACAACTGTTATTGCAGCAGCAGTTGGATGTTCATTATCAAAATCAAATAACAATATTAATAATCATTTAAAAAGTAATGTTAATAAAACAACTTCTATAATAAATCCAACTAATGAAAATAATCTTATTTTGCAACAAATCAAAAATAATAAAACAATCACTATTCCTTCTAGTAAAACTTACACTACTAAATCATTAAAATCTGCAATTTTAAAACAAATCTTAGCAAAATTTGCTAATAAATGTTCAAAAAAACAATTAACACAGTTAGAAAATAATTTAAAAATTAATTTATTAGATTCAACAACTTCATTATATAACAAACAATTTCCAGTAACTATTGAGTATGATAATAAAGTTTTATCAAATATCAATGTTTTAATTAGCAATTCTACTTGAACAAGTATTGCTTTTGCACAAACTAACTATAATATTAATTTACAAAATGGAGATAGTTTATCTTCATTGAAGATTAAACCAATTGTTCAAAATTGACAAGATGGATGTGAAATAAAATATTCATTACAACTTGATGATGCAAATGTTTATTCAATATCAACCAATAATGAAAATACAGTTTTTACTATACCTTCAAATGTTTCATCATATATTCAAAATGATTTGCTTTCATTAACTAATAATTTTGCAACAGCAACTTTGGTTGCAACTCTTATATCATCAAACCCTGCTCAATCTAATGTTACTATTTCAGCAAAAATTACAATTAATAATAATCCATTATTTTTATATGCTTCTTCTTCATTTGATAAAAATATTGAATCTGTTAATTTAAATTGTTTTGTAAATGAAGTTTATACTCTTTCTTTTATTCAATACAAAAAACCAAGCAATGAAAACTATAGTTATTATTTAGTAGAAGAAGTAAATTCTGCTGTAAATTTAGGTTCAAGTGTTTCAAGAATACAATTAGAAAATTATAATGCTTCTAATGTTCTTAATAAAACCGTAAATTCAATTAATGAAGTAGCAAAATTTGGAACTATTACTTATTATTTAGAACTTGAAAGTTCATCTGGTAGTGTTATTACTTCAAATTCAGTAACTATTAACTGTAATAAACAAGGTGGAGTTACAATTACTAATCCAAATATTAATGAACAAACTAAAACAATCAATGTTGATTTAAGTAAAACTAGTAAATGTGTTTTAACTATAAATAATAATGTTCCTGGAATTACTTATTATGTTGATGATATATATTATCAAATTGCAACAAATAATAATGAATGATTACCAATTACTAGAATCTCTAATTTATTTAAGGTTACACTACAAAATAATCAAATAGTCTTTAGTAATTTAGCAAGTCAAATTGCTATTAATGTAAAAATTGTTAATACTGCAGAAGGTGTATATAGCAATATCGTTACAATCAATACAAAAACTCCTGATTCAATATGAACTCAATTTAAAAACAATAATGCTGCTGAAACTATTTGACCAGGAACAAGTTACAACGAAATGACTGGAACAATTGGTGAAACATTTAATTTAAATTTTATTCCTCCAAATATCAATCTTTCCAATGTTGAATATAACTGATCAATGTTAACTGATACAGGTTTTGTATCAACTAGTTCTAATGAATCCAATTTTACTAAAACTTTTACAAATCCTGGTGTTTATGTTTTAAGAATGCAAGTTAATTGAGAAAATGATATTAATGCTTCTGCATTGAATTATTTATTTAAAATAACAATAGTTGCAGCAAATCAATCAACAATCAATTCTGATACTTCTAAATTAAATACTTATATTAATAATAATTTGAATAATATTTTATTAAATTACTTTCAAAATTCTCCATCAGTTATTTTGCCTTATATTAATACAAGTACAGAATCACAATCTTTGCAATTAGCAACAAATGTAAATGACAATAATTTTAATCAATATTTCAGCATTAATAGTGTTTCATTCAATTCTGATGGATTATTAACTGTAGATTTATCAGTATTAAATAGTTTAAATCTAGTTTATTCATCTAATTCTTCAAAAGATACAACAATAAATAAAGGTGCTACTTTAACTTTAATAACACCATTTTTAAATACTGACTTTCAAAATAAAGGTGTTGTTACAAGTTATGGTGAAAGTGAAATGAATATTAATATAACAAGTTATATGAATCAATATCAATATTCATTTGATGGTATAGTTGGATGAACATTAAACAATTCAAATGATACATCTATAAATAATCAATTTATGCCAATTAATATTTATGGTGTTAATCAAAATGATTTTAAGATGAATATTACTAGTTCAAATTCAAATGATGCTTTACCTAGTTACTTTAATATAAATAATATTCATCAAATTACAAACACTATTATTTGAAACATGCAAACTTCACAATATATTAGAATTGATGATGTTGAAGGTGGACAAAAAACCATCTTATTCTTTCCTTCATTTTTTCCAAATCCAAGTAGTGTATCTTATAGTTTATATAAAGTTTCAGGTAATGAAATGAGTAATACTACTATAACTGGTACTTTGGTTTCTACAAGTAGTTCACCAAATTTTGAAATTAGTCCAAATTCTTCATTAATTGGTCAATCTTTTACTTATTATTGTGTATGTACTTATGTCATTAATAATGTTACTTATACTGCAAGAAGTCAAAACATCTTAGTAACTTATACTGATGGTTCAACAATTTAAAGCTTTTGTTAAAAAAATTAAGATATTTAAGGAGTAAATCATGAAAAAGAAATATATTAGTTTACTTACAATTGCAAGTGTTTTAACAATTACTACTGGGGTTTCATTAGGTATAACATTATCATCAAATAAAAACAATACTCAAACTTCAAATACAACTACTTTTAATAATGTAAATTATTATAATAATGATGGTTTTTTATTAAGTACACCAAGTTCTGTAATTACTATTGGAAACATTACATATAGTTTAAATACTTCAAACAATACTGCAACTATTATTAATACAAGCAATAATCTAGGAAATTTTAAAGTTCCTGGAATTATTCAAAATAATAATACATTTTATACAGTAACTGCAATTGGACAAGGAGCTTGTTATAATAAACAAATTACTGCTTTAACATTACCAAATACCATTAAATCAATTGCTGCAGATGCTTTTGCAAATAATTTATTAACAACTTTAACACTTCCACCATATTTAACAAGTTTAGGCAATAATGCTTTTAGTAATAATCCTTTTAAATCAGGAACTGTTATTATTTTACCTACTGATTGTTCTTGAAATAAGGATGCTATATTAGCGCCTTTTAACAACAATAATAACATGGGTAATTTTGCTAGATGTGTAAAGTATATCATTCAAAATCTAGCAGTATATGGATATGTATATGGTGCAAATAGATGACAAATTGTTTCATGAATGCCACAAGTAGCAAATCTTTTTGCAAATGCTGTTACATCAAACAATAATATTTTTAATACAGTAGATAATTCAAATACAGTTGCACAAAGAAAAACATCATCAACTTTTTCTGCTGCAATTCCTTTTTTAGCAAATGCAAGTTTACAAGACACAGCAATTGTTAGTTATAGTGGTAATGATGTTTATCAAGCATATGGATTTAATACTATAGCAAATAGTAATAATTTAACTTTTTATTGAAAGAATCCTTCTTATAATGATAATGGTGAATTTACATTAAATTTATACAATCCAGATACATTACAAGAACTTTATTCTAATAATAATACTTATACTAAAAATTCACTATTAATTAATTATGGTGATGTAATAGGAATTAAAGATACGATTGGAAATAGTATTTGAAATAGTGGGGGAAATTGTGTTTTATCTAATGGTTTACCTGCAGATGAAATTAATGGAAGCACATTAAATGAATGTGGATTTTCTTTGGGATTTAAAGATAGTTATTTATCTCAACACAATGAAATGAATTATTATGAAATTACTCAAGATGGTTTAATTCCTTATCAAAATGTGTTGCATGTTAATATAAATTGCTTACAAGATACAAGTAATAAATTTAATTTAACGGGAACAGCATTAGCAAATCATGTAGTAACTGTTTTAATAAACAATCAATTATATGATGGGTTAAGTAATAGTGATGGATATTTTAGTATTCCTATAACAACAAGTTCAATATTATCATTAGGAACAAAAGTTCAAGTTAGTTGTGAAGGATGTTTAGCATATAATGGTTATTTATTAGGAGCAAACCCAATTAATTCAGGATTATTGTTTCAATTTAACAATGCTAATTTTGGAATTTTACCAGATGGATATAGTGGAACTTACCAATTATGAAATAATAGTAATTCAACTATGCCATATTTTAATAATCCATATACATCATCAAACAATACTGGATATAATCCAAATGCTAATATATCAATTCCAAGTGGTGGAGCACTTCAAATGACTTTAACTGATACTTATACTAATGCTCAAGGTAAAGAAGTATCAAGTTCAATCAATATTAATTATCAAACAGCAAATGAAAACTGTACATCACAATTAGAACAACAATTGCAAAATTTAAAATTTAATCCTAATTTCACTAATACTTTAACTTTAGCAATTAATCCACTTGCTATTCAACCTTTATATAAAGTTATTTCTAACGGAATTTGTATTCCAAATAATATTACAGAAAATAATGGTTTAATGGATTATACATTTACTGTAACACAAAACTCTTTTTATGCACCAGGTGCAGATAGCTATACAGAAGGAAGTAGTTGTGGAACTGGTGCAAATGGACGTGCAGATACTTGAGGTGCTAGAAATTTCTGTTTAGTATCAAATTGTCCTTATATTGGTTATGGGCAATATGAAGATGATTATAATAAAGCAAATTTCTATGATCCAACACCAGCAATGTGACAAAAAGTTGAAGAAATTACTGCACATTGTGAAAGTACATATGAAAAAGTCCTTGCTATTAATGAATGAGTTACTAAAAATATGGTTTATACAAGTAGTTATTCATATGGTCATACAATTGCTCAAACTTTCAATCATTTAGAAGGAGAATGTGGTAATTATGCTGATTTAGCTTCAGTAATGTGCATGATGGCTGGATTAGTTTCAAGAGTTATTGTTGGAAATTGTGAAAGTTCAGCAAATTATTTTAGTTCATCAAATACTAATCACGCATGAATGCAAGTTTGGGATGAACAATTAGGTGGATGAATTACTTTAGATCCAACTTGAGGAATCTTTGGACCTTATGGAACAGTACAAGATACATTTAATATTTTTAGAAGTAATGAACTTGTTGCTTTAGTATTATGACCACCAACAACAAATTACTTCAGTTATTTTGCAGGTCATAGTTATGCTGCATTATTAAATTTAGGTAATTATTTTGGTTATAGTGGTGGAGAACTTGAAACATTTTATCCAATGCAAAATGCTGCATATATTAGTCAATTACTACAAGAAACTACATCATTAACAGGTACAGAAGCTGATGTTGTAAGTTATTAAATTAAGATAAACTTTATTGGATTTTTTAAAATAATATAAATTGTAAATTATTCAATTTATTTGCAATTTATATTTATACTTTGTTTTGATTAAAATACATAAAATTTGCATAATAAAAATAAATAAAAAAGATTTAAAATTATATAGAAATTTATTTACTAATTTCTCACTTTATTTTTTTATACAAAGATTAACAAACTGTAAGATATATCATATTTTGAATATATTTAATATGCTTTAGAAAGGTAAATGATTAAGTATTATGAATAAAAAATCCAAAAAAATTAAACATCTTTTATTAGGTTCAATATCAGTCCTTGCTTTGTCTGCTATTGTTATAGCAACAGCAGTTGGATGTTCATTATCAAAATCAAATAACAATACTAATAATCATTTAAAAAGTAATGTTAATAAAATATCTTCTATAACAAATTCAACTAATGAAAACAATCTCATTTTGCAACAAATCAAAAATAATAAAACAATCACTATTGCTTCTAGTAAAAATTACAATCCAACTTTACTAAAATCTGAAATTTTAAAAGAAATTTTAAAAAAGATCTCAAATAGTTGTTCAAAACAACAATTACAAGAATTACAAAAAAATTTAAAAATCAATTTACCAGCTAATTTATCATATTCTAATAAAAAACCTATTCAAGTAATTATTGATTATGAAAACAAAGCATTATCAACAATTAATGTTCAAATCAATAATGGTATTTGAACAAGTATTGCTTTTGCACAAACTAATTACAATTTAAATTTACAAAATGGTGGAAGTTGAACTTCATTTAATATCAAACCAATTATTCAAAATTGACAAAATGGGTGTGAAATTGAATATTCATTACAACTTGATAATTCTAATATTTATAAAACAACAGTTTCTAGCATGAATGAAGGATTTACTATACCTTCATATGTTTCAAATTTTATACAAAATTCATTACTTCCATCAACCAATAATTTTGCAACAGCAACATTAACTGCAACTTTAATAAATCCAAATAATAATCAATCAAATATCACTACTTCAACAACGATTACAATTAATAATAATCCTTTATTTTTATATGCTACACCAGCATTTAAATCAAACATTCAATCAGTCAATTTAAATTGTTATGTAAATGAAACATATAATCTTTCTTTTGAACAATACAAACCTGTAAGTTCAAGTCTAATTAATTATTATTTAGTAGAAGAAGTAAATACTGCAAGTAACACATCACCAAATATTGTAAAAACACAGTTAACAAATACTAATGCTTCTAACCAATTCCAAAATTTTGCAAATTCAATTAAAGAAATTGCACACTATGGAATAGTTACTTATTATTTACAAATCCAAGATGCTTTAACTAATAAAGTTATTATGACTTCTAATTCGGTAACTATTAACTGTAATAAACAAGGTGGAGTTACAATTACTAATCCAAATCTTAATCCTCAAACTTCTACAATTACTTTAGATTTAAGTAAAAGCAATGAATGTGTTTTAACTATAAATAATAATGTTCCAGGAATTACTTATAATGTAAATGACATATTATATGAAGTTGCAAGTAATAATAATGAATGATTGCCAATTACTGATGCATCCACATTATTTAAAGCAAGTTTACAAGATAATCAATTAATACTTAGTGATTTAGCAAGTGAAATTGCTATTAATATTAAACTTGCTAATGAAGCAACAAATTTATATAGTAATATTGTTACAATTTATACAAAAGCGCCAAATTCAATTTGAACACAATTTAAAAATAATAATGTAAATGAAACAATACAACCTGGTTCAAATTACAATGACATTAATGGTACAAGTGGACAAACTTTTAATTTAAGTTTTTTACCACCTGATATTAATTTGTCAAATGTTGAATACAACTGATCAATGTTAACAAATACAGGTTTTGTTTCAATAGGTTCAAATCAACCTAACTTTACAAAAGTATTTACAAATACTGGTATTTATGTTGTAAGAATGCAAGTTAGTTGGGATAATGATATAAATGCTTCTGCATTAACTTATTTATTTAAATTTACTATTTTAGAAAATAATTTATCTGAAATTAAAACATATACTACTAAATTAAATAACTATATTAATACAAATTTAAATAGTATCTTGTTAAATTATTTTGAAACTTCTCCAGGTGCTATTTTGCCATTTATTAATACTTCAGCAAAAGAATGACAATTAGCATCAAATGTAACTGTTTCAAACTTTAATCAATATTTTAAGATTAATAGTGTTTCATTTAATGCTAATAAGTTATTAACAGCAAATTTATCAGTATTAAATACTTTAATTTTAAACAATTCTAATTCTTCTTTAGATAGTTCAATAAAAAAAGGTGCAACTTTAGAATTAACAATGCCATTTTTAAATAGTGTCTTTTTAAATTCAGGTTCAATTAGTAATTTTGGTGATAGTGAAATGAATGTTTCATGTTCTAATTCAAATACATATAATGGTAGTGTTGGATGAGAATTAAGCAATAGTAGTAATACTAGTTTAAATAATCAATTTATTGCAATTAATACTTATGATTTAAATTCAAGCGTTTATACAATGAATATTACTAGTTCAAATTCAAATAATGCATTACCAACTTATTTTAATAATATTACTCAACCAGTTACACACACTATTATTTGAAATATGCAAACTTCACAATATATTAGAATTGATGATGTAGAAGGTGGAAATAAAACTATTTTATTCTTCCCATCTTTCTTTCCTTATGCAAGCAAAGCTTCTTATAGTTTATATGAAGTTTCAGGTAATGAAATGGCCAATAATAATATAACAGGTACTTTAGTTTCAACAAATAGTTCAGCAAATTTTACATTAGATCCAAATTCAAAATTAATCAACCAATCATTTACTTATTACTGCATTTGTACTTATGTAGTTAATAATGTTACTTATACTGCAAGAAGTCAAAATATTTTAGTAACTTATACAGATGGTTCAACAGTTTAAAATTTATTAAAAAATATTTTGTTTAATAAAGGAAGAGAATTATGAAAAAGAAATATATTTCGTTAATGACATTTGCAAGTATTTTAATTATTAGTACTGGTGTTGGATTAGGTGTTACATTATCAAACCATAAATCTAATAGTGAAAATACAAATATAACTAGTTTAAATAATGCAAATTATTATAATGCTAATGGATTTTTATTATCCATGCCTAGTTCATCTGTTACTATTGGAAATATTACATATAGTTTAAATACTTCAAAAAATACTGCAACTATCATTAATACAACCAATAATCTAGGAAATTTTAAAGTTCCTGGAATTATTCAAAATAATAATACATTTTATAAAGTAACTGCAATTGCACAAGGTGCTTGTTATAACAAAGGTATTACAAGTTTATCATTACCAAATACAATAAAAGTTATTGGTGCAGATGCTTTTGCTAATAATTTATTAACAAGTTTAACCCTTCCTCCATATTTAACAACCTTAGGTAATAATGCTTTTAGTAATAATCCATTTAAACAAGGAACTGTTATTAACTTACCATCAAATTGTTCTTGAAACAAAACTGCTTCATTAGCTCCTTTTAACAATAATAATAACATGGGTAATTTTGCTAGATGTGTGAAGTATATTATTCAAAATCTAGCAGTATATGGATATGTATATGGTGGAAATAGATGACAAGTTGTTTCATGAATGCCACAAGTACAAAATCTATATAATAATGCTGTAAGTTCTGATGATAATGTTTTTAATAAACCAAGTAATTCTAATAGCATTACTCAAAGAAGAACTTCACCAGATTTTTCAGCTTCTGTTCCTTTTACTTCAAATGCTAATTTACAAGATACAGCAATTATTAGTTATAGTGGAAGTACTATTTATCAAGCATATGGGTTTAAAACTATAGCAAATAGTAATAATTTAACTTTTTATTGAACAAATCCTTTTTATAATGATAATGGTCAATTTACATTAAATTTATATAATCCAGATACATTACAAGAACTTTATTCAAATGATAATGATAATTATATTAAAAATTCATTACTAATTAATTATGGTGATGTAATTGGAATTAGAGATACGATTGGAAATAGTATTTGAAATAGTGGTGGAAATTGTGTTTTGTCTAATGGTTTACCTGCAAATGAAATTAATGGTAATACATTAAGTGAATGTGGATTATCTTTAGGTTTTAAAGATAGTTATTTATCTCAACACAATGAAATGAATTATTATGTTATTACTAAACAAGGATTAATTCCTTATGAAAATGTTTTACATGTAAACATAAATTGTTTGCAAGATACAAGTAACACATTTAATTTAACAGGAACAGCATTAGCAAATCATGATGTTGTTGCTACAATAAATGGTCAAACTTATTATGGCATTAGTAATAGTCAAGGATATTTTAATATTCCAGTAACAGTAAGTTCACCATTAACTTTAGGAACAAAAATTCAAGTTGATTGTGAAGGATGTTTAGCATATAATGGTTATTTATTAGGAGCAAATCCAATTAATTCTGGATTATTATTTCAATTTGATGGAGCAAATTTTGGAATCTTACCAGATGGATATACTGGAACTTACCAATTATGAAATAATAGCAGTTCTACAATGCCAAATTTCAATGATCCATATACATCTTCATACAATTCTGGATATGATCCAAATTCAAATATAATTCCTAAGACTCATCCAATTCAAATGACTTTAACTGATACTTATATTAATGCACAAAATAAAACAATTTCTAGTACAGTTGATATTAATGAAGCAGTTTCAACTTCAAGTTGTACAACACAAATAGAACAAGAACTACAAAATTTAAAATTCAATCCTAATTTTAACAATACTTTAACTTTAACAATCAATCCTGATAGTGGAAATAATTTATACAAAGCTATTTTTAATGGTAACTGTATTCCAATAAATTATAGTGATAATAGTAATGGATATAATTATACATTTACAGTAAATATGAATTCTTTTTATGCACCTAATTCAAATACATGAACAGGTGGAAGTAGTTTTTGAAGTGGTTATTATGGTCGTGGATGTAGTTGAGCTGTTAGAAACTTTTGTTTAGTATCTAATTATACTGGATATAGTGATGGAACTTTAGAAGATGATTTCAATGCAAGTAATGGATTAACTCCAAGTGCTGCAATGTGACAAAAAGTGAAAGAAATTACTGCTCATTGTGAAAGCACATATGAAAAAGCTGTAGCAATTAATGAATGAGTTACTCACAATATGGTATATACATATAGTTATACATATTATCATACAATTGTTCAAACTTTTAATCACTTACAAGGAGTATGTGGAAATTATGCTGCTTTAGCTTCTGTAATGTGCATGATGGCTGGATTAGTTTCAAGAGTAGTAGTTGGATGATGTGATACTCCACCAAATTATTTTAGTTTTTCATATATTGACCATGCTTGAATGCAAGTTTGAGATGAACAATTAGGTGGATGAATTACTTTAGACCCAACTTGAGGAATTTATGGACCTTATGGAACAGTACAAGATACATTTAATGTTTTTAGAAGTAATGAACATATTGCTTTAGTATTATGACCAAAAGGAACAAATTACTTTAGTTATTTTGCAGGTCATAGTTATGCTGCATTATTAAATTTAGGTAATTATT
>JAGBPV010000050.1 GCA_017633195.1 bacterium | reverse complement strand
TTCATACATTTTTCGGATTAGAATTTTCATATATTTTGAATAAATCAATTCAATCATTTGGTTTTAAATGCTTAGACATTAATAAACAATATTCCTTTCATTAGATAATTACTTTTTGCGTAATTCCAATGTCCATGTTTATATTAATTTTTCGTTTTGTACTACAAGAATTTAATTGCAATAAAGTTTGATATGGTTTAATGCAATCATTAAGTAAAAAACTATATCATGTTTTTATATCAATATTTTGTTTTGGCAAAAAATTGCTCTGTTTATTTAATTCTTTTTGTAAGGTTGCAACACCTTCATTAGTATATGAAATTAATAATATATGTTTGTTCGTCTTATTAGATATTTCTAATGATTCTTTAACAATCCAATATGTTTTTCCTGAACCTGGTGCGGCAAAAATTACTTTATTCATATTTTATCTAATTATAAAAATTATTTGTCTTTATCATCCTTACTAATTGCTTTAAGAATGTATTTTGGATAAACAATTATTTTGTTTTCATTTTTATATTCAAAAACTCTTAAACTTCAATCAGTTTTGTTTTTTTTTATAAAATCAAGAAGTTTTTTATCATCATATTTATTAATATCTTTTCCAAGATAAACTATTTTTCTAAATTCTTCAAACTTATTCTTATTTGCTTCAAGAAAACTTGGTTCCAATGTGTTAAGTTCATCATCTTCTTCCATGCATAACTTTACATATTCTTCATATTGTTGAAATTTTTCTTTTTTAATTTTTGATTTTCCATCATTATCAGTAACAACTGTGATATGTTTTTCTATTAATTTTGCTAATTTACAATAATGTTCAAATGATATACCATTTACACTCATTACATCTATTCCATCATCTATTGGATATTTTTCATATTTATCATAATAAGCACTTTGAATAATTAATTCATCACTTGGTCCTTCAACTAAAATAATATTATCTGAAAGAATTAATCTTAAAACATTATAATCAGGTAATTTTTGAAAAAACTTATTAGTATGTTCATCTAAATTTGAAAAAGTTTTTATTTTTTGTTGATCATTTATTAATTGAAGATGTTTTAACTCTAATTTATTTGCAATAAAACTTGAATGTGTTGAAATAAATATTTGTTTATTCTTTTCATTAGATAATTTATTAATTAATAAACACATTTTTGTATAAGTTAAATTATTTTCAGGTTCTTCAACAAGTAAAACATGAATATCCTGATTTTGTTGAATAAAAAGTTCTGCTTTAATAATATTTTGAGAACCTATGCCGTTATATTCATAAGGTAAATCATTAATTACTAAAGAGATTTCATCTTTTCATTTTTCAGGATTTTCTTCCTTTAAACAAAATTTAATTTGTTTGTCTTTTAAAGAATCATTTGTTATTTTACTAAGATGATTATTGAAGTCTCTTCTTATTGCTTTATAATTAACAGATATATCTTTATTTTGTTCATCACTTAGTAAATTACTTACACTTTCAGAAATAAATCTATTTGAACTAAAGTAATAATCTTTTTTTGTATTATCAATAATTCCAATTTTATTAGTTGTAAAAAAAGTGCTAAATTTTTCTCCAGAGAAACTAAATAATTCTACTTTATAAAATTCAATTGGAATATCAACTATTTTATTATTTTTGAGATATTCTTCATAAATATTTCCATATAGTTCTTTATCAAATTTTATTTCTAATCTAATTCCAAATAATTCTTTTGTTGAAGAATTATTTGCTCCTTTAGTTTTTTTAATTCTAAAATCATCATTTTCTTTACAATTTAGATAAGCTTCAATTAAAATTTCAGGTAATGATGCTTGTTTTTTATCACTAATATCACTAATATTTTTAATATATTCATCTCTACAATCTTTATTAAATCAATCAGTTGTTAATCTCTGCATAATAGTTGCACCATTGATTTTTCCTGTGAATAATAGATTAATAGCATCAAGTATTGTAGTTTTTCCAGAATTATTTTTTCCTACAAAAATATTAATTTTATCATTCATTGAAATTTCAATATCTTTAAAAATCTTGTAATTTTTGATTATTAGTTTATCTATTGTCATTTTTAAATTTAAAATTTTACATTAAGAGTTTATATACTTAATCTCTTCTTTAACATTTTTCTAGTAGGTTTTTTAAATATAATATATTCAATGCAATTTGTTTAATATTAGTTGAATTTTGAAGATTATAAATTTGTTATTAATCTTTTAATTTCTAATACTTAATTATAGATTTAACTTGATTTTTTAGTTATTATTTAATTTTTTATTATTTAAAATCACATAGAAATACTAAAAATATCTTAGTTTATTCTTAAAAATTAATAACATTAGATTCATTTCCTGTTAATGATGTAGTTTGATGTAATATTTGACTTAAATATGCAGCATATTTCATAGGATAATAAGTTCCAATTACTCCACTTCTATAACCAAAATAATTACCCAAATTTAATAATGCAGCATAACTATGACCAGTAAAATAACTAAAATAATTTGTTCCTTTTGGTCAAAGTACTAAACATACATGTTCTGCACTTCTAGCAAGATTGAATTGAGCTTGCACAGTTCCATAAGGCGTACTTCAGTTTCATGTTGGATCTATTGTAATTCAAGATGCTAATTGTTCATCTCAAACTTGCATTCATGCATGATTTACTTGATTTAAACTAAAGTATGATGTTGCATTATCACAATTTCCAGAAACTATTCTTGCAACAAGTCCAGCCATTGTACACATATAAGCTGCTAATGTAGCATAATTACCACATTCTCCTTCAAAATGATTAAAAGTTTGTGAAATAAGATGACCATATTGATAAGTATAAGAATAAGTCATATTATCTGCTACTCAATCAATAATTGCTAATGCTTTATCAAAATCATTTTGATATCCTGCTGTTAATTCTTGAACTTTCTTTCACATTGCTAGATTAGGCACAAATGCATTTGCAACATTGCTATCATCCATAAAACCACCATCACTTGCTCCAATATCATTATAATCAGATACTAAGCAAAAATTACGTGCTGCTCAACTTGCAGATCTACCATTATTATTCATTTGATATTCCATATTTGAACCAATAGTTGATGAGTTAGGATTTAAAGAAGAAAATAAATTATTTGTGATTGTAAATGTATAAGTTGTTCATGTTGGACCTTGATTAGAATTAACTGGAATACAATTACCATTAGAAATTGCTGCAAATAAAGTTGGATTAAACATGTTGTTTGTTTGTAATGTCAAAGTATTTGTGTAATTAGGATTAAATTTTAATTGTTGTAATTGTGCATTTAATGATGTAGTGCAATCATCATTACCATTATCTTGAATTGTAATTGTACTACAATATTTTATTCCTTGATCATTAGTATAAGTATCTGTTAATATAAAATTAATTTCTTGATATTTTTGTTTACTTGGAAGAATTTCAGAATTTGAATCATATCCTGTATCATTTGCTTGTGCTAATGGATTGTTATAAATTGGCATTTGAGATAGATTAGAATTTCATAATTGATAAGTTCCAGTATATCCATCAGCTAAAAAACCAAAATTTGCTCCAATTTGAAACAATAAACCTGAATTAATGGGATTAGCTCCAATTAATTGTGAATTAAATCCTAAAACACCCATACAATGAACACTAACATTAGTACCTAATGCTAATGGTTTACTAAATACAATGGGGATAGTAAAATATCCTTCATTATTACTAATTCCATAAAAATTTTTTTTATTAATAGTTACAGTTATATTATGATTAGCTAATGCAATACCAGTTAAATTAAAACTGTTTTTTGATTCTTGTAAACAATTAACATTTACTTCTAAAATATTTTGGTAAGGAACAAGACCAGATTGAGTTACTTCATAATAATTAGTTTGATTATGTTGTGAAGCATAAGTTTCACCAATATTTAAACTTTGTGAACATTCAGTAGAAAAATTATTATTTGTAATTAAATTAGCAGCTAAACCATCAGTTAGTATTTGATTCCCAGCATAATGCTTCAAACCAATAATATCTCCATAATTAATTGTTATACTATTTTCATTTTGTGAAAAAGTATTGCTATTATAAATTTCGGTTTGAGTATTTGGATTAAATACACTAATTGTATAATTTCCGTTTTGAGTATTTTGATTAGTTCAATAAAACTCTAAATTATTATTTGTTTTAAATCCATATGTTTGAAGGATGTTTATATTAGTATTAATACTTTGATAAATTACAAAAGCTGTATTTGATAAATTGCTATTGTCTAAAAAAGGAGTTGGTGTTTTAACTATAAATTTTTTCACAGTAGGTAATTGTGTCATTTCATTTACTTGTTTTGTTTTACTAAATACATTGTTATCTGCTTTTACAGCATTTGGAAACAAATTTTGTACTTGTGGCATTCATGAAACAATTTGTCATGCATTTGCTTGATAAACATAACCATAAACTGCTAGATTTTGAATAATATATTTCACACATCTAGCAAAATTACCCATATTATTGTTATTGTTAAAAGGTGCTAAATTTGCATTTTTATTTCAAGTACAATTTGAAGGTAAATTAATGACTGTTCCTGCAGCAAATGGATTATTGCTAAAAGCATTATTACCTAAACTTGTTAAATATGGTGGTAAGGTTAAACTGGTTAATAAATTATTAGCAAAAGCATCTGCACCAATTGAAATAATGTTATTTGATAAAACTAAACTTGTAATGTTTTTATTAAAACATGCCCCATTTGCAACAGAAGTGACATTATAAAAACTATTATTGCATTGAATAACACCAGGTATTGTTAAATTTGATGTGTTGTTTTTTACATTAATAACACTTGCAGTATTATTAGTAGTATTTAAACTATATGTAATATTTCCAATTGTTACTGTTTGATTTGGAATATTTAACAAAAATCCATTCAAATGATATAAATTATTGCTATTAATACCATTTTCATTATTAATGCTTGTTAAAGAATTATTTTTGTGTGAAGTTAAAGTAATGCTAGCACCAATTATACTTGATATTACTAAACTTGAAGTTAAAGTAATTAAACCTATTCATCTTTTTTTCATGATTATTATTCCTTTCTTAAAAAAGTATTAAAGTTGATTTTAGTTATTACTAAATACTACTAAGATATTTTGACTTCTAGATGTATATGTTTGACCATTAATAACATATGTGCAAATACAGTAATAAGTAAATGTTTCATCTTGAGTTACTGATGAAATATTTATTTGATATGCACTTTTTGTTGTAGTTATTATTAATGTTCCAGATAAATTAGAATTGCTTAATTCATTACCTGAAACTTCATATCAACTATAAGAAACACTACTTGGATTAGGAAAAATAAATGGATCAAAAACAATATTACTTGCTCCACCTAAAGTATAGTTAATTTGAATTTGATCAGGTGTTATCATATTTCAAGTTATTGCATGAGTTACAGAGTTTGTGTTGCTAGAAAAATTTGGAAGAGAACCAATAGAATTTGAATTAGTTATAGTCATTGTATAAACATTATTTTGTGGAAATATATCAACATCTTGTAAAGAATTAAAAGAATTAAAACTAGAAATATTAGAATTTTTAAATTCTCATCCAATTTTTTGTCCATGTAAGTTTTTAACTGCAGTAATAATATCTAAATTAAGTTCACTTGCACCAGTTTTTGAAATACTTGGACTAAAACTGCTCATAGTAAATGGAGTTGTAAGAATCATTGTTAATCCAGCATCTATAGTTTTAAAAGTTGATGAACCATTATATTCAGCATTAAAACTTTGTAATGTTGTAATATTAACTTGCAATAAACCATTATTATTAAATGAACAACTATTAACTTTAAAATAACTACTACAATCAGAATTAGTTACATTAGGTGCAAGCATTCAACCACTATTAACAATACATTGGATAAATGCTAATAATTCATAAGGATTTTCTTTAAAGAAATTATAAGCAACATTTTCTAAATTTGTTTGATTTGAAATAAATTGTTTTAATTGTGTTAAAGAATTTTGTACTTGATCAGATTGTGCACTAACTTCAACTTTAAACAAATAAATTAAAGGTGTAGTTTTCATATTATTTGGTCAAGTAATTAACATTCTTACAATATAAGTACCTGATTGTGTTCAACTTTTTGTAAATATTGCTTGATTACTTCCAACACTAACAAAACCTGAATCTTGCAAAATTGATCATCCATATTGAACATTAGAAAGATTGATATTTGGAAGAATAAATTTTAAATTTAAAGTTTGATTAGTAGATAAAGAAATTATGTTATAGTTGATTGAATCATATGACTTGTTTGGAGATAATGTTTTATTTACTCCATCTTGAACAAAATTTGTTCACATTTTATTTGGTATAGATGTACTTATACTAAAAATATTGCTATATAAATGTGTAGCATTATTTTGTAACTTAATATTAATAGCAATATTACTTGCTAAGTTTGATAATATTAATTGATTATTATTTAATTTAATTTTAAATAAATTGCAAAAACAAGTAATTGGTTCTCATTGATTATTATTTTGTGATATTTGATAATAAATATCTCATTCATTATAAGTAATTCCTGGAACCATAGAATTTAGTGTTAAAGTACATGAAGTTGTTTCATCTAAATTAACATTAAGATTTGATGTATTTAAATCAACATTTGGATTAGTAATAATTACTCCACCTTGTTTGTTGCAATTAATGTTTAACGGATTTGATTGAAGTAAAACATTTCCAGTTGAAGAATTTTTAATTTCTAAGTAATAAGTAACTGTACCAAATTCTGCATATTTTGAAATATGATTAATAGTTTTTTGAATTTGGGATGAAAGAGATTGATTATTGGATAAAACAGTAACAGAATCTGAACCAGCAACATTACTTTTTTCAACTAAACAGTATTGTAATGAATTAGTATTAGATAAAGTTTTATATTGCTTAAAATTTAAATAATATTCTTCATTAACATAACAATCTAAATTTGTATATTGAATGTTATTAAAATTAGTAGTTGCATATAAAAATAAAGCACTATTTTGTACAACAATCATTGTTGAAGCACTAACTTCTTTATTTTTATCAGGATTAATAATAGTTGCTGTTAATTTTAATGTTAAATAGTTGGTGTTTTCATATTGTGTATTTTGTTTTACTAAAATATTAAAAGTATTTTTGCTAAAAGTAAATGGATTAATATTTGATGAAAAACTTGAAACAACAACTGTATTATTGTCAACTGTTAAAGCGTATTGAATTTTATATCCTTCTTTTCAAGCTTTTACATTTGGAAGAATTTGAAAGTTGTTAATAGTTTGCCCATCTTGTAAATTTAAAATATAATTTGCTTTATTAAATGATATTTGTA
>JAGBPV010000049.1 GCA_017633195.1 bacterium | reverse complement strand
TTTTTGATTTTTCATCAAAATCAAAGTTTTTAAATAATTCAATATTTCTTAAATTATTTTGATTACTACTAATTTCTTTAGTATTATTTGATGCTTCTATAACTTCTAATTGTTTTTTAGAATCATAATTTAAGTTTAAATTCTTCATGAAATTTTGAAATAAGGAAATATTTAATCCATATAATCCAGTTTTGTTTTGTACTATTTTTAAAGAATTTTTAGTTGCATTCAAAATATCTAAATATGAAAATTGTTTTGATTTAAAGTAAGTTTCTATTAAATTATGTTCATCATCATTTAAATCCAAAATGACATTATCTTTAATTAAATCACTAAATAATTTGTTGAAATCAAATAAGTAAATATGAGAATCATTTAATTCATTTTCTTCTTTGTTTTCATCATATAAAAACAATTCATGACTAATATTTTCATAAATTCCATCAAGCACAACTGGTTTTAAAAACATGATAGTTTTTTCATATTCTTCTTTACCAATTGCTTTAATTAACTTATTTATAAAAACCAAATTATTTTTAAATTCATCAATTTCTAATGGTTTTTGCAAAAAATATAAGTAATGATTATTTACATCATCATAATATGTTTTTAATAATCCATATTCTTCTAAGATTTGTTTTAATTCATTAAATTCATTAATATCAAGTTTTAAGTAATTTAAAATTCGATTATGATTTTGTTCAAAACTATCAGTACTATTAATTCCTAAAAGTAATTCACTTCTTAATCATAAATATAATTTATATGCTTTTGCACCAATTAATGGTAAATACAAATGAGTTAAACTAATTTCATTAATAAAGTTTAAATTATTAAAAATAATTTTATATAGATCTACTGCTTTTATTTTTGTCATAACTTACTTATCCAAATACATTCAACTTCGATTTTAAAACTGATTAAAAACAAATTTTACAATATGAAAATATTAACATATAAAAATTATTTTGTAATCTTATTTTGTTTCTTTTTATTTAAAACTTTAGTTTTAATCTTTCCTTGACAAGTTTCACAATAATAAGTTCCTCTACCATTTACAACAGTTTTTTTAATTTTATTTAAACATCTCACACATTGTTTATCTTTTTGCTGATGTACTTTTAAATAATTTTGATAATTTCCAGTATGATTTTTACTATCATTTACATAACTAGCAATGGTTGTTCCTTTATTATCAATTGCATTTTTTAAGATTTTAATACTATATTTAACAAGATTTTCATAGTCATTTTCTTTTAATTCACTAATTGTTGCAGTAGGATTTAATTTGCAAGCATACAAAATTTCATCAGCATAAATATTTCCAATTCCAGCAATAATTGATTGATCTAATAAAATTGTTTTTAATGCTTTTTTAGGATGAGATTTCATTGCATTTATTAAATATTTAGCATTAAATTCTTTTTGAAAAGGTTCAAGTCCAACTTTTTTTAAACTTTTGTCTTGTAAATATGCATCTCCTTCATAAATATGCATCGTTCCAAACATTCTTGTATCATAATATCTCAATTCATTATTATCAGCAAAAAATCAAGTAACAAGATTATGATTATTTAATAATTTATCATCATGATGATGAAAAATAATCTTTCCTTCCATTCTTAAATGTAAGACAAAACTCTTATTGTGACTTAAAGAAAAAATAATGTATTTACCTTTTCTTTGAATATCATTAATAACTTCATCTTTAAAAAAATTAGTAAAATACACTTCATTTGCATTTTTTAAAATTTTAGGATTATAAACAATTACATTATTAATGATTTTGTTTAAAACATCTTTTTTTATATTATTAATAAATGTAGTAACTTCTGGTAATTCTGGCATCTTTATAAACCTTTATAAATTCATTAAAATTATATATAATGTGCTTTATTAATGAAATAATAGTTTAATAAAAAAAGATGAAAAAGAAGATAAATATTAAAAACTAATAGAATTGATATTTAATTTAATTAGTAATAATAAGGATATTTTATGACCAAAAATATTTTAGATTTCATTAATTATACTATTAGCAAAATAAAAGCTTATTTAGATTATCAAATTAGTTTTGAAATTTTACCTTACTTTAATTATGATGTGTTAATTTTTAAATATAACACAAAAGATACTTTAAATTTAATGATTAAAATTGATCATTTAAATAAAACAAACAAACAAGCATTTATCAATAATTTATTAATGCAAATTAATCTATATATTAATGAAAATGAAATCATAAATGAACAAGATAAAATTTTAGAATTAGTATTATTTTTAAACTATTTAACTGATATAAAGATTAATCAAGCTAAAGATTTTGAAATTATTGGTACTTATTTAAAAAGAATAAAATACATGTAATGAGGATATAAAAAATTATGCAAAGAACTTTAATTAGCAATATTAATGAAAAAGATTTAAATCAAGAAATTAATGTCAAAGGATGAATCAGAAAAATCAGAAAACTTGGATCATTAATTTTTATTGATTTATATGATCGATATGATTTATTACAAGTTATAGTAAACAAAGATTTTAAAGATTTTGACAAAATCTTACATTTACCAAAAGAAAGTGTTGTTAGTTTTAGTGGAAAACTAGTAGAAAGAAAAGATATTAATCCTGAATTAAAAACAGGAAAATATGAATTAATTTTAAAAGATTATGAAATTTATAATATTCCAAGTAAAGAAAGTCCTTTAATCATTGCTGAAGTTACTGATGCTAATGAAGATATTAGATTAAAGTACAAATATTTAGACTTAAGAAGACCAAACATGCAAAAGATGTTGAAGTTTCGAAGTGATTTAATTTTTAACTTCACTAAATATTTAATTGAACATGAATTTGTGCAAATTGAAACTCCTAATTTAACGAAAATTACACCAGAAGGAGCAAATGGTTTTTTAATTCCTTTTAGAAAAAAACCTGGAACTTTTTATACTTTAGATCAATCTCCTCAAATTTATAAACAATTATTAATGTTAGCAGGAATGCAAAGATATTTTCAAATTGCTAAATGTTTTAGAGATGAAGATATGCGATTAGATCGTCAGCCTGAATTTACTCAATTAGATATGGAAATGTCTTTTGTTTGTCAAGAAGATATTATTAATTTAACTGAAAGCATGTTACATTATGTACTAAAACCACTTATTAATTTAAGTGAACAAAAATTTGAACATATTAAATATGATGATGCAATTAATGATTATGGATCTGATAAACCTGATTTAAGAATTAAAAATAAGATTATTGATGTAAGTAAATATTTCATAAATAGTGATGTAAAAGTATTACAAACATCAAATAAAACTAGTTTACAAGCATGTTTTTTTAAAGATGCTCAACCTAAAACTGAAGATATTGAACTTTTGACAAAACTAGCAAAGGATAAAGGTGCTTTAGGATTAGTTTGACTAGAAATTAAAAACAATCTTTTAATAAAGAATAATATTATTGCTAAAAAAATTAATGAAGAAGCATTAAATGAATTATTAAAAGATAATCATTTTAACAATGGATTAATATTGATGATTAATGCAGAAACAACGATTGCAAAAAAAGCAATGGGTAATGTAAGATTTCAAGCATTAAGAACTTTTAACATGGTAAATCCTAAAGACTTTAAGTTTGTTTGAGTAACTGATTTTAATTTATTTGAATATGGTGAAGAAGCACAAAGATATGTGGCAGCACATCACCCTTTTACAATGCCAGCTAAACAAAATCTAAATAATTTTGATAAAGATTTAAAAAATGCTAAAGCTGATGCTTATGATTTGGTATTAAATGGTTTTGAAATTGGGGGAGGAAGTATTAGAATTCATGATAAAAATATTCAACACAGATTATTTAAAGCATTGGGAATGAATGAAGTTGAAATTAATCAAAAATTTGGTTTTTTATTAGAAGCATTTAATTATGGTGTTCCTCCACATGGTGGAATTGCATTAGGATTAGATAGATTAATAATGTTATTATTAAATGCTGAATCTATTCGTGATGTAATTGCTTTTCCAAAAAATTCAATTGGTGTTGATTTAATGCTTGATGCACCAAATGATGTCAATGAACAAGAATTAAAAAAATATCATATTAAAACATTAAAATACTAAAATAAAAACATTAGAAGTTATTCTTCAGTTTCATTTTTAATACTTAACTTATACTTTTTATCTTTATAAATTTCATCAAAAATAAAATGAAAATATCTTAGTTATTAAATTCAAACAATAAGGAGTAAAACATGAAAAAAAGAAAATTAAAATTTGTTTTAGCTTTAGTAGGAATTGGTATTTTAGCAGTTACTGGTGCAATTGTTGGAGTAATTGCTTATGCAATAAATAACAATAATGATAATTTAAATAACAATAAACAACAAAATACAAAGATTGCAAATCAAATTGCAGGTTATATTAATAATCCAATTAAAATTCAGTCTAATTTAACAGCAAATGAAGCATTATTAGCAAATAATCAATCTGAAATTAAATATTTGATTTTACAAACTATTAAAAGTGATTTGGATAATAAAAAATTTAGTATTAATGAAAATATTTATTCAGGTTTAGAAGTTTTTAAATACATTTCAATTCAATTACCTAACAATATAACTTACACACAATATCTAAATGGAGAAATTGAAGGAGTTATTTTAAAATATGGAACTGCAGAAAATGAAGTTGAAATTAAACCAACTAATTCAACTTCATATACAGTAATTGGTTTTTCAAAGCCAAATCCTAATGTATCAAATGTACAAACTAATCAAAATATTGCTAGTGAACTTGATTCATTATTGAATCAAATTATTAATATTAATGGATTTGAAAACATTACTCCAAGTTCTAACTTATTAGATTCAAGTAATCAACAAACACTAAAAAATGCTATTAAAGATGGCGTTTTAAACCAAATAAATGCTTCTAATAAATCATTTATTTTTAATAATATAGTATATTCAGCACAAGAAATAGTGAATGGAATTAGTATTACATTACCTCAAACTGTGACAATGTCTGATGAAGAAAATGGAACAATGCATGATGTTACTTTGCAATATAATGGAATTGATTTATCTAATACTGCAAATTCAAAAGATTTTATTGTTGAACCTTTTGAAAAAAATACCAATATAGAAATAATCAATAAGAATCTTTCAGGTATTATAAGTAAATTAGAATTGTTAATTAAAGATCCAATTGCACTAAACAAGTATAGTTTAAATGTAGAACAAAGTTTAATGGCACAAAATCATGAAACTTTATTAAATGCAATTAATGAAGTCATTGAAGATGAAATTGGCAAAGAAATTTTAGTTAATAATATTGTATTCACAACTTCTGAAATAATGCAAAGTTTAACTGTAACTATTCCTCAAACTGATTCATATGATAATTATACTAAAGGTAAATTAACTGATGTAACTATTAGTTGTAATAATACACCATTAAAAAATACAACTGGTTCAGTAGATTATACAGTAACAAATTTTGCTACTCCATCTTCAAAAGAAATTAATGCATTAGATAAAATTGTTTGTGAACAACTATCAGATATTATTACTAATCCAATAACAATTTATAATGGAGTTTGTAATTATACTGCAGACCAATTTGTGCAACCATATATTTTTAAAGAAGTTGTAAATGGTTTATTTTCAAATCCACAAGATTGCAGTCTTGGTAAACAAACAGATAATAGTATGACACCAATTAATGCTAATAACATTTTATTTTATGGGTATGATCTTGACTTTGGAGAAGGATTAAATAAAACATCAACTAGAGATTGTGAAAATCAAACAGGTGCAATTAGTGATGCTATCTATATTGAATTTCCAAAAAACACAGAAAATTATGTTTATACAAAACAAGGTTCAAAATATTGAGATGTAGTTGGTTTGAAAAAAGCACCTTCTAATACTACTAATACCAAAACATCAAATACAAATCTAAAAACTAGTTGAAATATTGTTAGTTTATTAACAACATATATGAAAAATGATCTTGACCAATATTTTAAATATTATGGTAATAATTTTAAAAATAATTAAATTTTAA
>JAGBPV010000048.1 GCA_017633195.1 bacterium | reverse complement strand
TCCAATTAAAGCACGCAATTGCAGATTATATTTATTACTACAACAATGTACGGATTCAAAAAAAATTGAACTGGATGACGCCAGTTCAATATAAAAGTCAATCATAATAAAAAAACATGAAATTTGAACTTTTGTCTAAATTTCATGTCCAAGTTTAAAGATTATAGTGATTAAAAGTTTTTTTCTTCATAATAGAAATATTAAATCCATTATCTTAATTTTAGGTTTAAATAATAATATTTCATAACTATTTAAAGTTACACTTTTTAAATAAAAATTTAAATTTCTTATGATAGAATATTTATCCAAATAAAAAATATATAAAGGAAAATATATGAAGAAATTTATTAAGATATTAGTAGGAAGCTTTACTGCATTTTCAGTAATAACTTCTACTATAATTACTCCAATTGAAATTACTAAAAATATTAGTACTTCATCAAACATAAATGGTATTAATAAGAACAAATTTGCAATCAACAATAATAGAAATATTGATTGCAAATTTGTTTAAAGTTAATAAAAATCAAAGTAAAAATATCAAAAATATAATTAATAATTCTTTTATTAAAAAAGATTTATGTAAAAACATAAAATTCTTGTATGATTCCATATTAAATTTAAAAAATAAAGATCAAATAATTTTAAATAAAACAAAAGAGTTGATTCATAAGTTTTATGTTAAACAAAATTCAAATACAATACTTATACAAAAAAATGAATTTTCTAAAATTTATAATTCATATAAGAAAATACCTTACATTAATTTTGTTCATTTAAATTATTATCATTCTTTAATCGGTTATTGTGGTGGTGGATATGGTTCTTGTCAATCATGTCAACAAAACATTCAAACTAATACATACAATACCCAAGAATCAACAAACGCTAATAATGTTCAATCATTCACTAGTTTTAATATATGAGATTTATGTTTAAATATTTATTTGGATTCTAGTGATGTATCAAATACTATAAACTTATTAAATTATATAAAAACAAAAGTTTTTGGAACAATTAGTAATGTATAGGTGATGCTGAAGCTTTGGTTGGTCAATATTTTCAACAAAATATAGAAGATCCAGAAGTTGCTTCACCTGGAGCAATAATAAAGATGTATTGGAGAATCAATAATAAATTCAATATTAAGCACTCTTTATGAAGCACAAGATAATAATGAAGGAGCAACTATTCACTTATTCTTAGGATTTATATATGCAGGTACTTCACTGGGAGAAAACATGTGATAAAGAATATAAATAAGATTGAATTAAAAACACAATTAATAATTTCTTTTATTTCTTTTATTCTAATTATTATAATAACAATTTTAATGTTATCACCACATCAGTGCATAATTTGAATGTTTAATCGTAATGGATTTAATCCAGCATACATTTTAACAATTATATTTGTAATATTAGTAATAGCTTGCTATTTAATAAATTTCATAATTAGTTTTTTTATTAATTCAAAACAAAATAAATTGTTAATAAGTATCAAAATAAGTTCTTGATTATTTTTATTTTCAGCATTGAATTGAATTTTTATATTATGATTTTGTAATATATATAAAAATAAAAAAGATGATGATATTAAGTATAATTTTAATTTAATAATTAAATTAAAAAGAAACTTATTATTAATAGTATTTTTTTGTAGCATTCTTTCTATTATTTCATTAGGAATTGCAACATTAAAACAATTATCAACGATTAGTATTTTACCATTAACATTGATATATTTTAGTTTAAATGTTTGATCAATATGTTTAATTAGTGCAATTTCTTATATTGTTTTATTTAAATGAGATAACAATAATAAAATTGGTGGTTCATGGATATTATTAATGCTACCTGAATTATCTCCATTTTTCTTTTTAGTAAAAAACAAAACATTAAACACTGAGCAATAAAACAAGAATATGAAATTTGACAAAAATCAAATTTCATTTTTATTATATAGATTATTTCTGTACTTTGATAGTAGTATTCAATTTAATTTTCTTTGAGTTCTTATATTGTGTTATAAGAATAAAATTTGCAATTTATTTTACCAATTCTTCAAACGAAATTTTCTTAATGTTTAAGTTATATATAAGTTTAGTTTTTAAGATACTAAATCAAAATTAAACTTCTTGTTGTCTAATGAGTTTTCAACTCTTAACATTGATTGTTTTTAATTTTGTTACTTAATAATTTGAACAAAAGTGAAACCCTCCAAAAGTCCTTTCTTATTAATAACTTTTTGTTCACTTAGATTTTCATAGTTTATACTTCATATTTATTTCCATTATTAGATGTACAAAAAACAATATCATGTTTTAAAGAAATTATTCCTTTATTTTTAAACTTAAAATTAGAATTAAAAAACACACAAATTTAATTGGAGTTAAACAAGCATTTCAAAAAATTAATAAGAATATTACATCACTTCAAAAAGTTATTAATGATTTAAATTCTAATAATTAATTATTTTTTATTAAAGTAAGCAAGCAATAATTCTGTGTTAAATAAGTATTATTGCTTTTTTATTTATTATTTGTAATATATAAGTACTTCTTGTATTAATCATTAAACTTGATTGTATATCTTATATATAATAAAGACATTATTATTTTTTAAGAGTAAGTTTATCTAAAGGAGCAAAATATGCAAAATAAATTAGATGTAATTATTGAAATTCCTAAACATTCAAATATTAAATATGAATATGATCGAGTTACAAAACAAATTAGTGTTGATCGTATTTTATATGGAGCAAATATTTATCCACAAAACTATGGATTTATTCAAGATGCATTAGATTGAGATGGAGATGAATTAGATGCTTTAGTAATTGCTGATCAAGCATTTATTCCAGGAATTAAGGTTCCAGTAAGAATTTTAGGTGCAATGGAAATGATTGATAATGGTGAAACTGATACAAAATTAATTACTGTTATTGATTGTGATAAAAGATATGAACACATCACTTCTTTAAAAGATGTACCAAATCATATCAAAGAAGAAATTAAAAACTTCTTTGAACAATATAAACAATTACAAAAAAAAGATGTTAAAGTAATTGGTTTTCAAGATCTTGAATGAGCAATTAAAGAATATGAAGAATGTAAAAAAATGATGCAAGAATTTGGTTTTTTACCAAAAGATGAATTTGTAAAGAAAATGATGATTGAACATCCAGAAAAATATGTAAAGAAATAATTTTTATTATGCCAAGAAAACATTTAATAGCAAGTCAAAATAATAAGAAACAACAAGATAATGCTAAGATTTGAATGAAATTAGCAAAAGAAATTAGAGCTGCTGCTAAAACTGGTGGACCTAATATTGATGCTAATCCAAGATTAAAAGCTGCTGTAGAAAAAGCCTTACAAAATAATTTAAGTAAAGAATCAATTGAAAGAAATATTAAAGGTGCTCAAAAAGATACTGCTAATTTAGAAACACAAATATATGAAGCTTATGGTCCTAGTGGATTAAGCGTTATTATTTCAGCATTAACAGATAATCCTGGAAGAACTAGAGCAAGTATTAATGCTGCTTTATCTAAGTTGCATGGTCAAATTGCTAAAAGTAATAGTGTCTTAATGAATTTTTCTGTTAAAGGTGTATTTTTATTTAATTCTCCTTTAAGTGAAGATCAAATTATTGAAACATTAATTGATTATCCAATTGATGATATTAATAAAGATGATGAAGATAATAGTATTGAATTAATTTGTGATCAACAAGATTATTATCATGTAAAAAAACTTTTAGAAACTCTTAAAGATACAAAAATTATTAGTTCAGAAATTAGATATATTCCTAATAGTTATATTGATTTATCTAAAGAAGATAATGAACGTTTAGAAACATTTATGAACATGTGTGATCAAGATGATGATGTTCAATGAGTAGTTACAAATGCATCATAAAAAAATTTCAAAATAAAATAAAATATATTATAATAAATCAAAATAATTTTATGAAAAACATAAGTTTAACAATCAATATTATGAATAAAATCAAGCATAATTGTTCATGCTTAATTTGTGTTTGTTAAACTGGAATAATTACATAGTTATTTATATGAAAGAATAAAGAAAGGTAAACCAGTTTGCAATTCAAGTTGGTTTATTTTCTATAAATAACTAGAATTGTAAATTAAAAATAAAATGAAATCTAATCAGCGATTTAGCAATAAATGAAAATGAATTCTCATAGGCACTTCAGTTGGAATTATCACTGTTGGAGGAATGTCATTAGGAATTGCTTTAGCCAGTGAAAACAAGACATTAAAATCAACTTCTAGTTATTTTAATGGTGAAAATTCAATCAATTTAATGTATAAAAACCTAAATAAAATGGGTTATACTTCTTTACCAAATCCAAATAATCAACAAGCTTGAATTGATTTGGCTAAAAAGAATAGTTTTACCATGAATGTTTATAATGGAACAAATTTATTAGAACAAGAAACTGACCCATTATTTAGTACTTATCAAATTAATAAAGATTCATTAAGTAATTTATATAATAAAAATCTAATTAAAAATACAATTAGTAATTTAGATTCATTAGCAGGAAATAAATTAACCTTGAATTATTATACAACTGATGTAGCACCATTTTTTAATAGCAAAGTTACTTTATTTAATGACTCATTTATAAATGCAATAGATAGTGCAACAAATAATAAAGTTAATTTTAATTTAATACCTAGATCACCAACAACTGCTAATGCAGTTAATAATAATCAAAATTGTGAACTTGGTACAATGTCTTGATCTCCTGACTATAATGATGTAAGTTCTTGAATTGGATATTTATTTATCTCAGATAGTGGTTGAGTTAATGGAAATTTATGACCATGTTTATGAGCATTATTATCAGGAGCAAACCCTAATAATGGTCAATTCACAAATTTACCAGATGCTAATGTAACATATTCAAATCCATCAACATTTTCACAACAATTAGCATATACAAATGCTAGAAGACATGCAATGGGATTAGGCAACTTGCCAGCATGAGCAGTAGGATTATTTCAAGATTTATTTTATGCTTTTAACAATTTAGTTGCATGAAATACAAATTATGGATGATGACAAATTCAATATAATAATAATCAAATCGGTCAAACATTACAATACACTATACAAAACTGAGTTTCTAGTGTTGAAAATACACAAGTTATTGTTTCTTCATCTGGAATAGAATATAATCAACAAACTAATTATTCACAATCATTTTATGATAATTTATCGATCACTAATTCTCCTGTACAATACACCTCACAAAGTTCATTAATTCAATTTATTACATGAATTGATGCACTTGTTCCAGTAATGCCATTTTATTCTTATGGTAACAATTTAACTCAAAATCCTGTTTTAACACAAAAAAATACTTACATTTTAAATAATCCAGCTAATGAATACAACAATGGTCAATATTATATTAATTTAGATAGTTATGATTATTCAAATTCAAATCCATATGTTTTATTTTTTCCTGGTTCTGTGGTGTTAAGTTCAAACATTAATTATTTTGCTCCAGTTTTAGGTGGACAATGTTTTGTAGAAGCTGCTGCTGGTTGTTATAGTGGAATGATGAATTATGTGCCTTATAACTATTTACAAAATGAAGAAGGTAACAAACAGTATAGTAATGGGTACGGAGTTACAAATAAACCTGATGCTAATTTATTAAAATTGATTGATGCACAAAATTTTGAATTATTAGATGTTCAAAATAACTTCATTGGTGCACATTATGACAGTACTGGCATAAATCATGGTGATATATTAAGTATTAATGGACAAAATAAAAATGCTAATTTAACTTTTATTACAAATCCAGCATTATTGTTAGATCCAAATAATCCACAAGAATTGCTATCTCAAACTCAATTCTTAAATTCTAGTTATTTTAAGAATAATGAAACATGAAGTAACTATACAGATTATGAAGACTTTATTAAATATCATGTAATTACTTTAACTGATGGAAATTTAGCATCAGCAATTAATAATACAAATGCTTATAAGTTCTTTTTAAATGAAAAAATTAATTGAGTAAATGATCATGGAAAAATAGTTGCTAATGTTCAATCACATATTGAACCTGAAGATTTTAATAATTCTTTAGCATGAATGGCTGCAACTTTTAGTGATTATTCTTTTAATAGTCAAGGTCAACAATTAGGACAATTAGAAGCTAATTCTTATATGTTGCAAGAACTTGGCTTAGCAGGAAATAATTATAATTTGGGTTTAGGTTCAGGTTTTTTTCAAACTGAAGAATATGAACCTAATAATAATCCTAATGGTGATACATTTACATATTTTTTAAGTCCAAGTAATACAAGCAATAATGTAAATAATACTGGTTGAAATGGTGGAGCTCCTATATCTTATTTTTTGTCAATGTTAGGTTCTCAAGGTGGTTATTTTGATCCAATGCCATCAAACGCATTAGCATTTCAAAATCTACAAGGTACTGTTCACCAAGATTGATCAAATATAACATTAGGACAATTAACAAATGATTTCATGGGAACTAATAGTACTAATGGAGTATGAAATATTTCTGTTTTAATGCAAAATGCATTAAATAATAATAATAAGACAGAATTTAATAAATTGTATCAAGAAATAAATAAAAATCCTGCTTATGTTACTTTAGTTGCTAATGAAACATTTGATAAAGCACCCGGTGTTTTATATTTATATGGTAGTGGTATAAATCCAAAAAATGGTTTACCACAAATGGATCCTAATTTGTTGTTTAATGGTGGATATTATGTAAATGCCAATACATTTACTAATACTTCTTTACAAACTACATATATTCCTTCATTTTTTGATAATGCATTAAAAACACAATATGGAAATTATATATTAGCTCCAGCAAGTCAAAAAATTCAACACTTAAATTTACAATGAAGTTCAAATATAACTAAAGAAGAAGAATTAGCATTATACTTATCAAATCAAATTTCTTATGATGGTAATGTTAACCCATCACAATTAGAAGATATTTCATTAACAGGAAATCAATTTTTATATTTTGCAGGTGTTGTTGCTAATAAAATGTCAAATAATGTGTTATATAATGCTTTAATTTATGAATCAACAACAAATAATCCAGCAAATTTTAGTGAACCATTAAATACTCAAAATAAACCATTAGTAGTATTAGATACAAATCCAACAAATAATAGTACAACTATAGTAAATGATGAAAAATATTATGCTAAATATGGATTTCCTTATATTTCAAATAATGGTCAAATTTTATATACAGATAGTGATAAAACAGGCTTATTAAAAAGTTATGTACAACCTGAATATGAAAAAGTTGTAGGAACTGCTTTAAATCCATTTATATATGGAACAACAGGAGCTGAAATTAGACAAGATATTAATGCAATAATAAATTGAACTGCAATTGCTAATACTTCTGCTTATCCTTTATCTCAAAGAATTATTTTAAATAGTATCATTCCATATGGAAATTTTGTTGGTAATTTTGCATATTATTGTCCAACATCTTCAAGTGAAGTAATATTACATAAATTTTATCAGTATTGTGCTGCTACATCAGGTATAGGAATACTTGGTTCTAAACTATTTTATACTAATGATACTAAAAACAATTTTTATTATGAAGCAAACTTGGATGAATTCAATAATTCATATTCTCAATATCAATGAGATTTAGTTAATGCAATAAATGATTGGAATTAAATAAAGAATGATTAAATATACACTATATAGAATTTTAGCAGCAGGATTAGCACTTATTGCAGCAATTGTAATTACCTTTTTTGCAATGCATTTAATTCCTGGTTTGCCACAGCCCCCAGCTGGATATAAAACCTTGATTCAGAAACAAGATTGATGAAGTCAAAATGGTTATTTATTTGAACATGGTGTTGGTTTTACTAATTCAGCACAACAATTTGGTTGATTTATACAACATTTAGGTCATCAATTTGGAATATATTTTGGTTCACAAATTCCAGTTGTTACTTACTTTAATAACTCAATGTTAGTTACAATAGCTTATGCTTTACCAGCATTCTTCTTTTCAACTGTTTTTGGAGTTTGAATGGGATATTATGCTGCTAAATATAGAGGAAGAATTACAGATTCGATTATTAACATTATTGCTGTATTAGTTTCATCAATTCCAGTCTTTGTTTTAGGTATCTTGCTATTTAAATTTGCAGGAGTAATTCATTTACCAGCACAGTACGTTCCTTTTGCTCCATCTAATTCAGCATTAAAATCTTATGAATCATTAATTTTACCAACAGTTGTTGTTACTTTAATGGGACTGCCAAGTGTTGTTTTCATGAGCAGAAATGAATTCATAGAAATTTTTAAATCTGAATATATTAAAACTGCAAAAGGAAAAGGTTTAAGTAGTATTCAAATTTTTAGAAAACATATTCTTAGAAATGGTTTTATGCCAATTCTTTATGCAACTAGTGGCAATTTATTATTAATTTTTGGTGGATCAATTGTAATTCAAATTATCTTTAATATTTCTGGTAATGCTACAGGTCAAGGTTTAGGTCAAATGCTTGCAGATGGTGTTACATCACACCAATATTATTTTGAATGTTTTAGTATTTTATTTTTTAGTGGAGTTTACTTCTTATATGCAATTTTATTAGATTTAGCATATGTAATAGTTGATCCAAGAGTTGTATTTAGAAACAATAGTGAATTATTAGGATTAAAAGTTTTAGTTGCTAAATCAAAATATCAAAATAAAGAAAATATTTTAAAGAGATTAACTTTAAATGAACAAAAAGATACTCAAACTAAATTAACAAGACAAGATAAAAAATTTGCACCTATTATTAATGACAACAGTATTAAATGAAATTCATTAAATTATTTTAAAAATAATCGTTATTTAATTAATGAAGAAAATATTAATGATGCAAGATTCGTTATTACAGATTTAAATACTATGTTAATTGATCCAGAAGTTGGTGAAAATACAGACAAACAATACAACTTTAATGCTGTGAAATTATTTAAACCAGTTGATTCATTAAAAATTAATAATGATCGTATTGGTGATAATAATATGCCAACATGAATCAATTCCTTAAAAACTTTTGCAAAAAATAAAGTCGCTTTATTATTTGCTTTTATAATGATTTTCTTAATCTTATTCTTTGCAATCTTTTCATATGCAAGTCCATATAGCATTAATCAAGCAATTACAGATCATGTTTCTTTATCTTTATTGCAATATTTACCACCACGTTTTCCTGGAATGGGAATACACAGTATTATTCAACAACACATTTATGATTCAATTGCTGAATATAAAAAGGCTTTAGCTTCTGGAATAGTTGATACTTCAAAAGGTTTTTATCATCCTGCTGGAAGTAGATTGTATTATGTTTATATTTATCCATATGCTCAACAAGGATTGCAAGATCTATTCCCAGTTTTAGGAACAAATAAATATGGAATTGATTATTTAACTGAATTAAGTTATGCATTTAGTAGAGTTGCACTATTTACAATAATTGTGATTCTTGGTTCAACAATTCTTGGAATGATTTATGGAGGTATTCAAGGTTCTTTTGCAGGTTCAAATGCTGATATTGTTATGCAATGAATTACCCAAGTTATCTTATCTGTTCCTACATTATTGTGAGTAATTATTTTTGGACTTTCATTTACTGGTGGAACTTTATCATTATGAAATTTATCTTGAATTTTAATCATCATTTCATGACCAGGAATTGCTTCTATTACTAGACTTTATGTAATTAAATATAAAGATTATGAATTTATTCAAGCAGCAAAAATTATTGGTATGAGTAGATTTAAAATTGTTACAACTCATTTATTGCCAAATACATTTGGTAAAGTTACTGTCTTTTCTTTAAACTCCTTTGGTGGAATTATGCAATGACCATCATTCTTATTATTTATTGGATTAAGTTCAAGTTTTGGAATCAGTTTAAGTAACATTATTTTTAATGCTTATCATGCAGATACAATTCACTGAAATTTAATGTTATCAGTTATGATGCTTTATGTCTTTCCTTACCTTGCTTTCCAAGTAATTGCTAATGCTGTTAATGACTCTTTGGATTCTAGAAACTAATGATTATGAAAAAAAATGATTTAATTTTATCAGTAAAAAACTTAGTAGTTAAGTTTAAAACTAAAAACGGAATTATTAATGCTGTAAGAGATGTTTCTTTTAGTGCATATAAAGGTGAAATTGTTGGATTAATTGGAGAATCAGGTAGTGGTAAATCTGTTACTATGAAATCCATTGTAAGATTTAATGACAATGACATTTTAAGTGCTAAAGAAATTAATTTATGTGGAATTGATTTATTAAAATTATCAAGAAGTTGATGAAGTTATAAAAATAAATATTCTAATGTAAAAAAACTTAAAAAGGTTAGAGGAGTTTATGTTGCATATATTCCTCAAGACCCAATGACTTCATTAAATCCAACAATGAAAATTGGAAAACAAATTAAAGAAGCTATTAAGGTTTCACAAAAAAGAAAATATCATATTGCATTAAATAATTTAATAAAAAATAAAAGAAATAATGTTGGTAATAATGTTAATTATGATGCATTAATTGCTGAATTAAAAAAGCAATACAAAGAAAATATCAGACCACAAAATATTAAAAAAAGAATTTTTGAAATTCTTGAATTCATTGGTATTAAAGATATTGCTAATAATATCAATAAATATCCTAATGCTTTCTCAGGAGGAATGAGACAAAGAATTGTAATAGCAATTGCAGTTGCATGTGAACCTGATTTAATTATTGCAGATGAACCAACTACTGCATTAGATGTAATTGTGCAAGCAAAAGTAATTTCATTAATTAAAAGATTAAGAGATGAATTAAATATTTCTATAATTTTTATTTCACACAATATCGCTTTAGTTGCAAACCTTTGTGATTATATTTATGTAATGTATGCTGGAAAAATTATTGAACAAGGTACTTTAAATGATATTTTTATCGAGCCAAAACATCCTTATACTTGAGCATTAATAGAATCTATTCCAAATCCTGAAATTAAAGGTGATTTAGCATATATTCCAGGAACTCCACCAAACATGATGTTACCAATTCATGGTGATGCTTTTGCTCCAAGAAATAAATATGCATTAAAAATTGATTTTGAAAAAGAACCACCATTATTTAAAATTTCAAATACTCATAAAGCTGCTACTTGATTAGTTTATAAAGATGCACCTAAAATTGATATTCCAGAAGGAGTAAAAGAAAAAATTCAATTAGCAAAACAAGCAGTTTGATTAAAAACAAATGATATAAAACAAGAAGAGAACTTTGAACGAGATTAAGATGAATAATAACGATAAAAGAATAAAAGATGCAGAAGAAAAAATCGCAATGTTTAATTACATTACAACTCATGTAATTAAATTAAGTAAAAAACTGTCATTGAATTATGAAGAAAAAAATGAAGAAATTAAAAATAATGTAATTTTAGATGTAAAAAATGTTCAAAAATATTATTCAACAAATAAAAAGGTTTTAGATCAAATTACTTTTAAAGTTAATACTGGAGAGTTTTTTGGAATTGTTGGTGAATCTGGAAGTGGAAAAAGTACATTAGGAAAAATTATCATTAGAATTATTGATAACTCTGGTGGAACTATTTTATTTGATGATAAATTTATTTCTTCCAAAAAACTTTTAAAATCAACAAAAAAATGATTAAGTCAAAATATTCAAATGGTTTTTCAAAGTCCAATAAGTTCATTGAATCCTAAGAAGAAAGTTTTAGATTTAGTTAAAGAACCTTTAGTAACTTCGACTTTAATTAGTGATAAAGTTGATTTATTAATTAAAATTCACAAAATTTTAAATTATGTTTTTCAATTTAGAATAAAAATCTTAATTGAAACATTTAATTTAGATTTTTATAAAAAATATTACTCAATACTTTTGTATTCATATTTTACTTTCATTACGAAATATCAAATTTATTTATATTATTTAAACAATAAAAAAGGTAATAAAAAATATCAAGATACTTTTTTAACAAAAATTTCAAGTTTATATAATAGATATAAAAATGAAACTTATTTAGATGAAGGATTTTTAGGACCACTTTATAATGTTTCTGATTCTAAGAATCTACAAATTTATCAATCAATTAATTTATCAAAAGAACAAAAAATTATCTTATGAAATAATTTTGTTCATGATAATGCTTTATTAGATGCATATGATATTAATTTAACAAATAATATTAATGATATTGATGATTTTTTTGCTGATTTAAAAGATGCTGATGATTTTATGATTTCAGCAGTAGATGAATTAGATAATAATATTAAATTAGTATTAAATATTGCAGCAAAACACTTCACTAATATAACAGATATTACAAGAATTATTCTTAGAAAAATTGCACGTAAAGATTACTTTGAAAAAGAAAAACAAGTAATTGAAGCTTATAATGAATATCAAAAAAATAAAGACATTTTATTTAATAATCCATTGCACAATAAAATCAATAAAATTATTAAGAAGAAAAACTTGAAACTTGCTGATTTTAAGAATGAATATAACGAAAAAACAGGAATTAGTGCAAAAAGTATTTTATTAACTTATTTAAGTACAAGTAAAGAAGAAATTGCAAGTGTAAATAGAAGCATGGTTAACAATAATAAAAATCCAATCATGTTTTTGTACTATGACATCAAAAAAGCAACATTACAAGAAAGATATAATGTTATTAAAACTTTTTCAACTTTATCAAATTTAACAAGTGGACAAATTAATTTCTTAATTGATAAAGTTTGAGTAGCTATTCAAAATAAATATGAACCTTTATTTGAACAATTAAAAGAAGTTGAAAATGCAAATATTAATAAAACATTATCAAAATTAGATATAGCAAATAAACTTGCAGATATTAAAACTCAATTACACCAAAAATGAGAAGAATATGGTAAAGATTTAAGTGAATATAAAAAAGCAGTTGATACAGCAAAAGAATGAGGCAAAGAAAATAAAGATATTTATAACCAAAATATTAAAAAAGTAAATCAACAAATTAGTGAATTAAAAGCTTTAGATGAACAATTACAAAAAAATCTAAATAATCGTAGTGATGAACAATTAATCAAAGAACAATATGATGCTAGTTTAAAAAACTATGAACAAGCTATGAAAGAATATCTTGTTGAAATGGATGAAACTGATATCATTAATAAAAAGAAATGAACTACATTAAAAGAAGAATCAAAAAATATTATTAGTCAATATGATCCTTTATTAATTTCATTCATGAAAAATAGTGATGATATATTTAAAAATTTAATGAGATTAATTAAAAAGAATTCTTTTGAGTATAAAGAAGATCGAACAGCAATTATTCAAGATTTATCTAGAGTAAAAGTTGGCATTCAATCAAGTTTCTTAGAAGTTCAAGAAATTATTAAAAATAGTAATACTTATATTGAATTATATATAAGACCAAATCCAACTAGAATTAGAAATAAATTAATTAAACACTTAACTAAGCTTTATGTTTTTGAAACACTTGAAAGTGTTGGATTAAAACAAGAACACGCTTTTAGATATATTTATGAATTCTCAGGGGGACAAAGACAAAGAATAGCAATTGCTAGAGCATTAGCAACTCATCCGAAATTAATTATTGCTGATGAACCAATTTCTGCATTAGATGTATCTATTCAAGCACAAGTTGTAAACATTATGAAAAATTTAGCAAAAGAAAGAAATATTACTTTCTTATTTATTGCTCATGATTTAAGTATGGTGCATTATGCTTGTGATCGTATGATTATTATTAATAAAGGTCATATTTTAGAAAAAGGTAATACTAATGATATCTTTGAACACCCTTCACATCCTTATACAAGAACCTTATTAAAAGCTGTTCCTGAATTAAGTAATATAAACTTAGATTTAGCCAAAGAAAGTGATAAAGTAAATGAACCATATGGTTCATACAATCCTATAGAAAATCCTGGTTTTTATAGTGTAAATGATAAAATAGAACATTATGTTTTTGGTACAAAAGAACAAATACAAAAATGGAATCCAGAACTCAAAGAAATAAAACATTAAGTAAAGGTTTTAGTTATAAAACTAGCAGATCAAGAATTAATTGAAATGCTAAAGATATAGAAAAAAATCCTCCTAAAACTAGTAATGGTTGAATTCTTTTTGGATTTTTATGAATTTTATGAATATGCATTTTTTTAATTGCTTATTTTGTTCATAATAAACTTTTAGATCATGAACAAGTATTAAAAAATGCTTTTGTAATTCCTAGTGGAATTGATTTTGGAATTGTAATTTTTTGATTTAGTGGAAGAAGTTTAATCTTTTCTCATACCACTTATGGTTTTTATAAAGTTACTGAAATTATAAAATTAAGAAAAGTTAAACGTTTTTTAAAAATTGAACAAGATGATGCTTATTTTGATCACATGGATTCTTATGATGAATATGAAAAATATATTGAATTAAAGAAGAAGAATTCTAAAACAGCATTCTATGTTTCGTGTGGTGTTTTTAGTGTTTTGTTCATTATTACTTTAATTGTTGCACTAGTTTAATTAACATTTTTTAAATTATTTTTTCATGTCAATAAATTAAAAATAAAATATTTTTAGTTTAAATCATTTATATTACTTTTTTTAGTTAATTAGTAATATAATTTTGTGTTATTATATAAAAAATACTGTTATATCACATATAATAAAAAAATGGTATTTTATATGACTAAAAAACAAAATAAAGATTCAAATATTCAAATTGAAACTAATAACAGTATACAAAAAAAGAAAATAAAAAAAGATAATAAAGAAGAAAAAGATAAATTGAAAACCAAAACATTAAATAAATCAAAAAAAAATCTTGATATTAAAGATAAAGATGAATCATTAAAAAATCAAGAACAAGAAGTTGTAGTAGAAAAAAGAAAAAAAGGTAAACAAGCAAAAAGAAAAGACATTAGATTATCTGGATCTAATAAGATTAAACTACAAACTTTTGAAGAAGATGAAGCAATTGAAAATCTTGGTGATAACGCTCAAACAAAAACTGGTGATAATGTAAGATCAAAATTACATATTTATGAATCTAATAAGATTAAAAAAAGAAAAACTAATTTAGTTAATGATTCTACATTTGAAGAAGATATAGATAAACAATTTGAAGAAGATGCTGACATTCATGCTTATCACAGATCTAGTATTTCTGCAAGAGATAAGATGGAAGATAGTGTGAAATCTTTCTTATCTACTTTGGGTTCTAGTAGAATGCTTACAGCTAAAAAAGAACAGGAAATTGCTAAATTATTAGAATCTGATGACCCAAGTGATCGTGAATTTGCTTTTAATCAATTTGTTACATCAAATTTGCGTTTAGTAACTTCAATTGCTAGAAAATATTTAAATCGTGGTTTAGATTTAGAAGATTTAATTCAAGAAGGTACATTAGGATTAATGAAAGCTATTTCTAAATTTGATTATAAATTAGGACACAAATTTAGTACTTATGCAACATGATGAATAAGACAAGCAATTACTAGAGCAATTGCTGATCAAGGTAGAATTATTAGAATTCCTGTTCATATGGTTGAAACAATTAATAAAGTTATGAAGGCTGAACATACTTTAGTTCAACGATTAGGTAGAGAACCAAAAATTAAAGAATTATATGATGAATTAGGTGGAGAAAAAGCTAATTTTACAATTAAAAAAATTAGTGAAATTAAAAAACTTAATATTGATCCAATTTCATTAGACAAGCCAGTTGGAAGAGATGAAGAAAGTCAGTTTATTGATTTTGTTAGAGATGTTGATTCAATGACACCTGAAGATCATGCAGAAAAAGTTATGTTAAATGAACAAATTAATAAATCATTTGCAAGTAATTTAACTCCTTTAGAAGAAAAAATTATTAGATTAAGATATGGTTTAGCAATAAAAGATGAAGTTACTGGAATTGTTAGTGTTAATAAACCAATGGGTCATGAAGATGTTGCTAAAAAATTAGGATTAAAGAAAGAAAATGTAAGACAATTAGAAGCAAAAGCAATTAGAAGATTAAAACAACCTTCTAAGAATAAAAAATTACGTTCTTTCTTAAAAGATTTTTAATGAATATTAAATTAAAAACAATTTATAGTATGATTGAACCACAATGAATTAAAATTGCTGATATTGGTTGTGATCATGCTTTTTTGTCTCAATATAACTATAAAATCAAAGATCATAAAAAATTTATTAATATTGATAATAAACAAGGACCATTAAATAATGCGATTAAAAATCATGCTTTATTAAATCATGATGCTTTATTTATTCTTGATGATGGATTAAATTATTTAAAAAAAGCAAATATTGAAATTGATTGTTGCATAATTAGTGGAATTGGTGGAATTAATGCTTTTAATATTTTAAAAAATGATTATGGATTAATTCATAATTATATTTTTCAAATAGAAAATAATCAAGAATTAATTGATGAATGAATTATTAACAATAATTTTTATATCAAAGAAATTAAGCAAGTTAATGATCATAAATATCAATATTTTATTTATAAAGTAACTAAAAATGAATAAAGAATACAATTTAGAATCAAAATTTATTTTAATAGATAAACCTATTGATTGAACTAGTAATGATGTTGTGCAATACATTAAGCATTTATATAATTATAAAAAAGTTGGTCATGCTGGAACTTTAGATTTAAAAGCAACAGGATTATTAATCTTAGCAACAAATAATAAAACAAAAGCATTAAATCAATTATTACATCAAGATAAAACTTATGAATTAACCTTAAAATTTCATTATTCAAGTTTGAGTTATGATTTAGATACAAATGAAGTATTTGTTCATTATGAGCCTAAAATTACTTTAAATGAAATCAATAAAGCAATTAAATATTTTTTAGATTTAAAAGAATATTATCAAACTCCACCAAATTTTTCAGCTAAAAAAATTTATGGTAAAAAAGCATATGAATTAGCAAGAAAAAATATTACTTTTTCATTAGAACCAAAATTAGTACAACTTTATAATATTGAATTAATTTCATTTGATGATTTAAAACAAGAATTAAGTTTAATTATTGATACTTCTAGTGGTTTTTATGTAAGAAGTTTCGTAAATGATTTTGCAAAATATTTAAATTTACATGCTATTTTAATTAAATTAAATAGGACTAGAATTGGAAACTTCTATTTAAAAAACAGTATAAAAATAAAGAAATTAGAATAGAACATGGAATGTGTGTAAAACTAAAATTCTATGTCATATTACGTGAACTAAAAATTTTATTTTTTATAAATAAACATACAATTTTTAGTTCGTTGGTGTTTACAAGTATATGATAAAAGTGAATTTATTTAAAGAAGAATATCTATCATGAAAAAATTTACAAAATATGAATAAGTGGATTTATTGCAACATCCGTAATATCTGCTGCAGTTATAACACCAATTGAAATTACTAAAAATAATAATAGTAATTTATCAACTATTGATAGTGATAATAAAACAAATATTATTAGCAAAGATAATATAAGTAGAAATAATTCATTTAATATTAATGAAATTTCTACTAAGTGATCTAATAACACACCATCTGAACATCTTATTACTAATGATTTTAATGAAATATTAAACTACAATAAAGATCAAAATAGCAAAGTAAATAATCATTTTTCTTACATCAATGAAGTCATGTTAGCACTTAATAATTCTGATAAAAAGTCTAATCAAATAATGAGTGAATTATTAGCACAATTAAATAAATTGACAACAAGTCAACAAAATCAAATTAAAAATCAAATGTTGGAAATGCATGATATTACTTCTAAAGAAAAAATAACATATAAAAATTTTTCAACAATTTTAACTGGATTCACTACTTCTTCTAATATTAAAAAAGTTAATGCAGTATTATTGAAATACCAAACTGAAGCTGCTAAACGTGCATTAAATAACAAAGATAATGTTTCATTTATGTTGATGCATGCACAATTTAATTTTGAAAGTAATACTCAAACAACTATTGGTAAATTAATAAATGGTTTGAATATTGCTACAGCTGTGCTTGCTGGAATTTCTGCTGCTGCAGCTATTTTTGCTGCAGTTGAATATAGTATTGCATGATGCACTTTTGGTACTTCAACTGCGTGAGCAATAGCTTCAACTGCAATTTCAGTTGCTGCTGGTGCATTTTCTGCAGGATGTGGTATTGCAGCAATGGCAATTGAAGCAGATGCAAACCAACTTCCATATGGATGAGAAACAGCAGTTACAGCATTTTCTTGCATATATCCATTAGGTACTTTTATTGGAACACTCTTAAAATTAAATACAGCAATGGCAACAACTGTTACTTTTTGCAGTTGAGCATTTGCCGTAGGCTGTGCATATGTAGGAATTGGAGTATTTATATTAAGTATTTATAATACTATAAATGATTAATTACAAAAAGAAATTTAAAATTCCAAAGATAATAAGATCTTTTTATTATAAAGATATTAGTTTTAATATAGAAAATTATGTATTAGATAAGAATATAATAGATATTCCTGGTAAAGGTAATTTAATGCAAAGTGCAATAAATATGAAAAACAATTTCTATTTATTATTAGTTATATTTGGAATTTTAACAATTCCTATTGTTGCTTTTTTTATCTTTCATGTTTGTACACTTGTTAATATCAATATCTTAAATGCAAAAGAAATTAATTATGGTTTTGGAATAACATCGGGAATTCTTTGACTTATAGGATGAATAATATTCTATATTGATATTGTTTATGTTAATTCTTATACAGACAAGCAATGCAAATTAATTGTTAATTATTTTAATACACTTGTACAAGAAAAGAAATTGATTGCAGATTTAAAAAAATACCCAGTAATTTTCATCATGTCATTTTATTATGAAAATAGAAGCCAATTTATTATAGATTATCCAAACACATATCCAGCATTTGCGCCTTTTTGAGTTCTTATTGGACAAAGCATATTTTTTGATAGATTATATGATTATATTAATATGAATAATGAATCATAAAATCTCTAATTCTTAATTTTTTTGAGAAATATCTTGTTAATTTAAAAAAATTTGATAGACAAGGACATGAGATTTGGACAAAATTCAAATTTCACGTTTTTATTATTATAAATGATTTCTATATTGTGTAGGTGTCATTAACTTTTCCTGAATTCTTACATTATTGTAATAATGAATGAAATCATCAATTTCATTTTCAAATTCATTGAATGTCATTTGCTAAATGTTTAATTTATATATAAGTTCAATTTTTAAAATACTAAATCAGAATTCAAATTCTTTATTATCAATAGAATTTCCAACTCTAGACATTGATGTCTTAGATTAAATTCCTTTAACATTTCAATAAATTCAAAAGATGAATAACATCTTCCATGATCAGAATTTACTATTGCATTTATTGCTTTATTCTTAATCAATGTAAATGAATCTATGACCAAGTTTGTATCATTATTCATAGATAATTTGCACCTAATATTTCTTTAGGTTTGTGACCGATTGTTACTGAAAGATAAAGATGACTTTGTTTAGCGTCTCAAGTGCTCGGCAGATAAGTTACATCTGTTGAAATTATCTCATGCTCATGATTTTTATTATCGCAATCTTTTAATACTAAGTTATTAATTTCAAATTTTGTATTTTTAAGTTCTTTAATCTTTTTTTGCTATTCTAATATTACAAAATAGTCAAAGTTTATGCTTAATTCTACCAACTTGTCTATCTGAAATCTTAGTTCTTCCTTCTTTATTAATATATTCAGTACACCTTTTCAAACACGCCTACCTTTTAATCAATTAAAAATATCAATTATTTTCTCATATAATCCATTGCTTTTTTAGGTTGAATGATATTGGGAAATTGATAATTTGAAATGTTACAAATTGTAGATTTTGAAACATTTAAAATACTACTCATTTTTCTAGAAGACAATTTGGACTTTTTAGTAATTTCCTTTAGTCTTTGAATTAATTTTTCATCCCTATTATCTACTAATTCATTGATTAAATTACAAAGTTCATCATATCTAATTTCTTGAAGAAACTCTTTTCAAATCTCGTGCTTATCTTGTGTATTTTTAACTTTACCAACTTTACTATTTTTTTTGCTGTTCCACAAGAAATTGAAATTAATAAATTCATATCTTTATTATGGTATAAAAACTTTTTGTATTTTTTGTTTAAATCATCGTTTTGTTGATTAGTAACTGTCTTGTATTTTGCATATTCAATTCATAGATTTTTACAGTTATTTGATTCATATAGGTTCCATAGTTTAATTCACTCATTTGGTTTTAATTGTTTTTTGACATAAATGCATCATAATCCTTTCTTGTTTAAAGTTATTTTGTCAAATTGAATGTCTATGTCTATAAATTCTTTTTTAGATCTTTTTTGTTATATTTCAATCAGATAAATAAAATATAGTGACTGATTTTTATAATTTAACTTTTAATTAATATTTATTTTAAAAACTAAATATTTAATTGTTGAATAATATAAATTTTGTTCACTTTCATAATTATTTATAATTTTTTGCAAATCATTTTTACTTATTGATTGATCATTAAAATAATTTCAATTATTTACTTGTAAATTAGTTTTATTGTCTTCACTAAAACATGTAGGTACTTCTTCATTCATCATTAGTCAATTAAAACTAATAAAACCTAAATTCACAACTTGAATATTACAGTAAGTTTGGTTTAAAATTCATTCTTGATTTGGTTTATAAATTCAACTTCCACAATAAGACTTTAAATTATCATTCCATAATGTAATACTGATATTTTGATTTTGTAAAAATTCTTTAAAATCATGTTTAAAAATTAATCATTTTGGATTAAGTAAAATTTCTGTTCAATTCAACTTACTTAATAAACTTATATAACTTGTTGAAGTTGATAAAATTGGTAAGAAACTAAATTGATTTGGTTTTAAGCTTGCTATAAATTCAACTATTAAATAATTAATAAAATATCAATCCAATGTAATTAATGCATTATTTAAACTTCAAAGTAATGGATAAAGTGTTGCTAAATATTTTGCATCATTACTTTGATTAATATTATTTCATTGCTCTAATTCATATTGAAGTTGAAGTTTTAGATCAGGATTAAAGTTATTTCATTTTGGAATATTTGTTTGAAAATTATTAATTCAATTATTTTGAATATTAATTAAAGCATTTTCATACTGTTGTTTTAATACTTTTGTAGAAGCATAATTAATTGCTTGATTGTTATTGTTACTACCAATATTTGAATTTGTAGGTTTTGATCATTGTGTATTAGTTATAAAAAAACTACAAGATGCTAAAGAACTTGCACTGATTATTGGTATTAACAAAAATAGTAGTTTAATAATTTGTTTGCAGATTTTACTTTTCATGAAAAAACAACTTTCTTATTATAAACCCCTAAATGCAATTTCAAGTGCAACAGGATTTTTTAAAAAAATTATACAACACTTCAAAAGATTTATTGAATACTAATTTCCTATTTCATTAAACTTTTCATTGCTTGATTTTCATCCTAGTAATTTGTGTGGCATATTATTATTTTTTCTTGTAATTCATAGACTTCTTGATCACTTATTTCATTAAAATTTCTGCCTTTTTATATATTCTTCTAACTAATCCGTTGATATTTTTGTTTGATCATTTTTGATATGATGCATAAGGATTGCAATAATAAACTTTACAATTTAATCATTTAGCTAAAATCCCAATTTTGTCAAATTCAAAACCATTATCAGATGTAATACTTCTCACATAAAGTTTATTTGTTTCAACAAGTTTCTTGATAACTGAGTTAATTTTGAATGGATTTTTATTTTTAACTTTTACAATAAATACTTTTCTGCTGCATCTTTCAACGAATGTTAAAAGATGATCATGATTTTTATATTTGCTTCCAATAATTAAATCAACTTCTCAATCACCATAAAATTCCTTAAATTAGTAGATTTGGGCATTAGTAATATAGGAAAGACATATTTATTGTGAATTCTTTTTGATAAACTTAGTCTATAAATTCCACCTTTTCTATATGTTGGACGTAATCTATCTTTTGGAGTTATTATTCAATTACAACTGTTAATCAAATTAAAAATCTGTCTTAAACAAGGTTTTTTAACTTTTGGAAATTTAATGTCTATTAAATGATAAGTTGCATTAATACCAAAGAAATTTTTCTCAAAAAATTCTAGAAATAAATTTGTAAATTCAGCATATTTCATGTTGTTAAAAAAGTATTTATGTGAATGTCGATTAAGAGCTTTTTTATCTGCAATTTCAGCATCATAAATTCCAAAATGACTGTTTCTCTTTATTTCTCGTGAAATTGTAATTTATTAATCTTTAATCTTTCTGAAATTTTAGTAATCGAAAGTCTTTCTTCATTATATAAATACTGGATTAATTGTCTTGATTTTAGATTTAATTAATAATATTTCATAACTATTTAAAGTTCACTTTTTAAACAAAAAAAGTGCAACAATTCCTTTCGTAAAATTGTTGCACTTGAAATTGCATTCAAACATTTTTTACTAATACTTTTTAGAATCTTGACCAATTAAACTACCAATTGTAACTAAGCAAATAATAAAAATTATTAAAAATATAAAGAATGTAATTTTATATCAGAGATATTTTTTATTTCAGGCTTGTTCAATTTCATTAAACTTATTGTTTTTAGTTTTTTTATATTCAATATTATTTCTCTTACAATATCTAATAGTTTTAATTCACAAAATACCACTAATAAATATTCCTAAAATACTAAAACAACTAATAAAACTAAATATATCATAAACCATAATTATTTATTTATTATATAGTTTAAATATAATTTCGATGTTTAATTCTTTGATAAATGGCAGTAATAATTAAAGCAATAATAAGAATTGATATTGCTATTACTGGAATAACTCATTCTGGTAAAGAATTATGAGTTTTATTATTATCATTTGATTTTTTATTAGATGAATTAATTGCATAGGGATTGTATTGATCACCTGAATTATCTTTTGGATTATAAATATTTGGATAATAATATTTATTACTATTTGTAACTCCTAATTTATTTAAACTAGAATTATCAACAACAAATGGAATTGCGCCATATAAATTGTTTGAACCATTAGTAGTTGGAGTTATAAAGAAAGTAACTTCATTATTAAAACTTTTATTAGTAATATTGTTAACTAATTCATTAACTAAATTAGTATAGTTATTAATTGTTCAATATTTATTAAAAGTATTTGGATAGATTAATTGCTTAGCACTATAATTATTGGATGTTCATGAATAATTTAATTCATTTTCAATAGTTGGATTTAATTTGTGTTTACTAAAATAGTTATTAAAAGCTTGGTTAATGTCAAGAAAAATATAATTAGATATTTCAATTGTTAAGAAATTAAGATCAGTATTTGTTAAATTCATCATTAAATTAGGGATTGATAAATATCCTAAATCAAAGAAATTATTTGGATTAGTAAAATTAATATTATTTACAACTAATGTTTCAGTTTCACCATAACAATCTGTATTACTAATTGCATTAATATAGATGAAGTTCAAAGCAACTTGTTTATTGTTAATTAATACTAAATTATCAATATTATTTCAATTAATAGTTCAATCAGTACCATAATTAAACTCTGTTTTAATATTATTTGCTAAACAATAATTATTAATTTCTAATTGAATTTGATTAATAATATCATTTTCTAACTTTAAAATATCAGCTTTGCTATTTCCTATAACTCCAACATCAACTTGTCCAAGGACAATGTTATTTAAACATAAATTATTGATTGAATCAGTAACTGTAATATTTAATGTTCCATAACATGCTAAATTGTCTTTAATTGCACTAACACTAATAGTTGTACTATAAGTACCATTTTTATCACTTTGATAATTAGCTAAATCCTGTAATTGAGTTGAACTTATATTAATTGTATAGTCAACTGTATTTAGTAAATTATATACAGCTAATGCATTTTCAATATCTTTATCAATAATATTTTGAATTTGAGTAATATTGTTATTATTTAAACTAATATTTTTTAAACTACAGTTTGCTAAATTAAATAGTTCATTTGAATTAGCTGTTTCATTAATTGTAGAACTACAATAATTATTTCATCAATATTGTACTTGTGGATAAGTTAATTTTAGAATTTGACTAGTAGTCATATTTTCATTATTTTTTAAATAATACATTAAATGAATTCCATGAATACTAGTTCAAAATGGAATAACATTTGATGTCTTAACAACATTAGTAAATTTACTAATTTGTTGTTCATTGTTAGAATTAATAACATCAATTAAATAATATGAATAAATTCCTGAATTATTTGGTAATCAATTATTACCATTATACAAAGCTTGAGTAACATATTCTCATAAACCACTATATGAAAAATAACTTTCATTATCACTATTATTTGGCTGAATTTGTTCTCATTTGCCTAAACCATTGAATGCTGGATTATTTGTTGGATTATTTGAAGGAACTAACTCACCATTATCATCTTCTAATCCTTCCCTATGAACATTTGCATTATTAGTATTTCAATCAACACTTACACCTTTATTAAATACTTGTGCATCAGCTATGTATCCTTGATCATTTGGTGAAACAGGATTTTTAAAGTTATATGGTTGATTATTTGATTGTAATGGATCTGCAAAATATGATTCATTATTTGGTGTTGGACCATTAACTCACAAAATCTGATTAATACTTCCAGTATTTGGATTGATTAAAGGATTGTATTGTGGATTAGCTTTTCCATTGCTTAAATTTTGTGTAATTAATTTTTCTTGTCAAGGCTTTTGACTTGGATTTCATGCATAT
>JAGBPV010000047.1 GCA_017633195.1 bacterium | reverse complement strand
TTTTTGAGTATGAATGAAATCAGGGAATTTCTTTGCATCTCTTATGAAGAATACAGGAGTATTATTTCCTACAATATCATAATTACCTTCAGTTGTATAAAATCTAACTGCAAATCCTCTTGGGTCTCTTACTTGGTCACTTGCACCTTTGCTTCCAGCAACTGTACTAAATCTAACAAAAACTTCAGTTTCTTTATTTAAATCAGTAAAAACTTTAGCAGTTGTGTATTTTTTAATATCCTTATTAGTTGCTTTAAATATACCATAAGCACCAGCACCAACAGCATGTACAACTCTTTCAGGAACTCTTTCACGATCAAAGTGAGCTAATTTTTCAATTAATTGATAGTCTTCTATTAATGTTGGACCTAATTTTGATGCTGTTTTTGAATTATCATCATCAACAACAGGTCCACCATTATTATTAGTAAATATTTCTTTATTTTTTGTAGCCATTAATTTACCTTTCCTCTTATGCTTCAAGCATAAGATATTATTATATAGAATTAAAGTTTTTCTTAATAAAATTATTATTTAGTTCATAAATATTTCAAAATCTTTATATTTTTCATAAAGATTAACTAGTTCATTATAAATATTATTTGAAATATTATTTAATCAGATTGCATTTTTTTGTATTTTATTATCTAAATATCAAGTCTTGAATAAATTAATGATATTGTCTTTATCTAAATGATTTAAATTACTAAATTCATTACATTCTGTTTCAAATTTTTGCAAAACATATTTTTTAAATGTATCTTTAATAGATTCTTTATTTTGATTAAAATTATTTTTATTGTTATATCAATAATTTTTAAACTCAATTAAACATTTTCTTATATTTTCTTTTTTAAAACCAATTAATTCTAATTCATGATTAAATTCATTATCATTTATATGATCGTTTAACATTAAATATAATGCACTATTAATATCATTATTTACTAAGTAATTTTTATTATCTAGTAAATTATTTTTTTGTAGTTTCACAACATTTAGTCAATTTCAATATGTTGAATAAAAATTTATCAATTCTTGTCTTATCTTTCTTTTATATTCATCATAAAAATTAGGATTATTTTTAACATTATTAACAAGAGTATTAACAAGAGTTTTTACATCTAAACTAATTTTAAATACTTTGTTCCCGTTAAATTCATAATTATTATTTTTAGTTCAATATTTGAATAGCTTAATTACTTCATCATGTTTTAAAGTATATTTTTTCTCTAACTCATTTAATTTTTTAGTTGCAAATTCGGGTTTAAATTTACTTAATTTATTGAATAATAAATCAAATATATTTGATGTATCTATTTCATTTAAATCTATTTTATTTAAAAATTCTTCATAAGCTTCTTTCTTATTTTCAACTTCAGGACTTGCAGAAATTTTTAAAATAATATCTTTAATTTGTTCTTTTGTTAGTTTACTAAATGATGCATTGTTTGTTTTGTTTAATACAATGCAATCCTTTATCAAATTAAAAATGTATTTTTCATCAATAGTATCTGTGATTTCTATAAGTTGCTTTTCAAATTCAACATTATTAAAGATACTACTATCTCCAGTTTGTTCATATTTCTTTTTAAATTCAGCTTTTAAATTGTTATAAACACCTTTATATTCATTTTCATAATTTAATAAAAGTTTATTTAATTCTTCTTCTTTTAAATCAACAAAACTAGATAATTTATTAACTAGTCTTAAATAATTTGTTTGTAAATTAATGAATTCTTTTTGTTTATCTATATCTTCTTCTCTTATTTGACTTGGATCAGGAAATTTTTCTTTAATTTCATTAACAATATCTTTTAAACCTTTATGGTATTTACCATTTTCATCTATGTATCCATCAATATAAGATTTTTTGTCTCTTAATTCAATTAATGAAACAATATCACTTTCATTTGAATATAACTTATATGCTTCATTTTGTTCTTTTCTAAACTCTTGGAAATTAACAACATTTCCACAATCTTTAATACTATCTAAAATTCTATTAGTTCTACTATAAGTTTGTATCAATTCATGAAATCTTAATTTTTTATCAATAAAAATAGTGTTTAAACTAGGAGAATCAAATCCTGTTAAAAACATATTTACTACAATTAATAAATCTAATTCTTGTTCTTTTAGTCTTTTTGAAACATCTCTATAATAGTTATTAAATGTATTTATAGAAAAATTAGCATTAAATAACTGGTTGTAATCCTTGATTGCACTATCTAAGAAACCTTTATCATTTAGTTCAAAATTTTTTGTATCAAAATCTTTTGAATTATCTTCTTCATCTGGATTTTGTACATAGCTATAAATGATTCCTACTTTTTTTAAAGTTGAATTTTGATATAGATTTGCATTTATTAATTCTTTTAATTTAATGTAATATAGTTTAGCTAAATTAATATCTTTACATGCAAGAATTGCATTGAATTTTTGTACTTTATTCAAGTTATTTGAAGTATGATTTGCTTTTGTTAAAGTATTGTATTTTTCTAAAATATATTGACAATTATTTTTTATTCTTTCATTAACATAGATAAATTCATTGTTATCTAGAAATTCTTCATTCTTATCAGATGCTTTTGTTGTTTGTGTTCAATGTACTAAGAAAGGCAAAACTTTTTGATCTTTTAGTGCATGATAAATGGTATATGAATGTAAACATTCTCCAAATAATTCTTCAGTAGTTTTAGAATCATTCAATGCATTATTATTTTCTTTTTTGTTTTCTTCAAAAATAGGTGTACCAGTGAAACCAAATAAATAATAATATTTAAAATTTTTTTGGATTTCACTAAACATCTTACCAAATGTACTTCGATGACATTCATCTAAAATAAAAACATATCTTTTCTTTAAAATTTCACTTAATTGTTTTTTAATATCGTCATTTAACCTATCTTCTTTATTTTGTTTTAAAACTCTAGATAGTTTTTGAATTGTTGTAATAATAATTTTTTCATCACTATTATTTTCCTTTAATAACTGTAATAATTTTGATGAGTTTTTAGTTGCAGAAATATTAATAGATCCAGAAGTTGGTTGAGTTGTATTATCATCTATCAAATGTGCATTATATTTTTTGTATTCATTTAAAGTCTGGTAATCTAAATCCTTTCTGTCTACTACAAAAATTACTTTATCAATATAAACAAATTGACTTGCTAATACTGCAGTTTTAAATGAAGTTAAAGTTTTACCACTTCCAGTAGCATGTCAAATATAACCACCTGGTTTAATTTGTAATTTTAAAGATTCATAATCTTTGTAATTTTTATAAATGACATTGATTTTTTCTAAAATTCTTTCGCATGCTGCGATTTGATAAGGACGCATTACTTTTAATTCATCATTAGCAGTAAAAACACAATATTTAAATAAAACTTTTTGAAGTGTTCTTTTGTTTAAAAAAGATTCAGCAAAATCAAATAAATAAGTAATTTTGTTATTTTTTTGATCTGCTCAAAAAATAGTAAAAGCAAATGAACTATTTGATTTAAAATCATCTGAAGTTAATGAATAATCAGAATTATTTTTTGCAGCATAACTAAAAGTTGTGTTAGAAAAATATTTAGTTTCAGTTTCATTTGAAATTACAAATAATTGAATAAATTGAAATAATTTACAGTCATTAAATGATTCATATTTGTAACGATCAATTTGATTAAAAGCTTGTTTAATGTTAGTTTTATAAGTTTTTAATTCAATATGAACAATTGGAAAACCATTAATTAAAATTGTTACATCATATCTATTATTATATTTTGCATTGTTTGGAATAAATTGATTAATAACTTGTAAATGATTATTGTTATAGTTATCTTTATCAATTAATTTAAGATTAATTTCATTTCCATCATCGAATTTAAAACTAAATCTAGGATCTGATTGAATAAACTTTGTCCTTGTAACAAAACTTTCATTATTATCTTCTTCTAAATTTAAATATTTACTACAAATTCTTTTTCATTCATTATCATTAAAAGTTATTTTATTAAGTTTTTCTAATTGAATTTTTAGATTTTTTAATAATTCATCATAATTATGAATTTGTGAATATTCATAACCCAAACTTTGTAATTTTTTAATAAAATCTTTTTCTAAATCACTTTCATAATCATATTTAGTTTCAAATAATGATTTTTTAAAATGATCTAATACAGTATTAAATTCATCATTTTCATCAAAAGCAATAACATTAAAATTGTCTTCAGATAATTTAGTATAAGTAGATTTCATTATCTAATTTCCTTGGTAATGTTTTTTATTTTTAACCTTAAATCATCAATTTTATTAACTGTTTCATCAATTTGATTTTCTAATTTATCAATATCAATAACTTCTTTTTCAATTGTTGTATCAATATAAGAATTTACTGCAAGATTAAAATTATTTTTTTCAATATCATTAATTAAAACTAACTTGCTGAATTTATCAAGATTTTTTCTTTCTTTATAAGTTTCATAAATTTTTGAAATATTTTCATCTGATAACTTGTTTTTATTTGTTACTTTTACAAATTCATCTTTAGCATCAATAAATAAAATATTGTTATCTTTTTTATTCTTTTTTAAAACAAGAATACAAGTAGTAATGGATGTACCAAAAAATAAATTACTTGGAAGTTGAATCACTGCATCTATAAAATTATTTGTTACTAAATATTTTCTGATTTCTAATTCTGCACCATTTCTATAAAAAATTCCTGGAAAGCAAACAATTGATGCTGTTCCAGTATTATTTAAATGATATAAACAAGTTAAAACAAAAGCATAATCAGCATTACTTGCTGGTGCTAATACTCCTGCATCTTTATATCTTTCATCGTTTAATAAAGTAACATCGCTTTTACCAACTCATTTTAATGAATATGGTGGGTTCGACACAACTATATCAAATTTTTGATCTTTAAATTTGTCATTAATTAATGTATCTCCCTTAGCGATTTCAAAATCGCTATATGAAACACCATTTAAAAACATATTCATTCTTGCTAAATTATATGTTGTAGGATTAATTTCTTGTCCACAATATTTACTAATATTTTCTTTGTCTTTCACAAATCTCTTTGCTTGTAATAATAATGAACCACTTCCACATGCTGGGTCATAAATGCTTAAATTCATTGTAGATTCATGTTCAAATATTGCTAGCATCATTAATAATTTACTTACTTCTTGTGGAGTAAAATATTCTCCTCCACTTTTACCAGCATTTGAAGCATACATACTAATTAAGTATTCATAAGCATCACCAAAAGCATCATGTTCACCACTAGTATATTCTCCTAATGGCATTAATTCAATACCTTCTAAAATTTTTAATAATCTAGTATTTCTATCCTTAATGTCATCACCTAGATTTCTATTGGAAGTATCAAAATCACTAAACAAACCTTCAAAATTCTTTCTAGAATCTTCATTTGCACTATTAGAAATATTCTTGAAAATATTACTCAAAATAATATTTAAATCACTTTGTTTATTTTGTTCTAATTTTGCTTTTTTTAAGACATTATTAAATAATTCACTAGGAGCAATAAAAAAGCCTAATTCTGCAATAATAATATCTTTATATAGTAAAACATCTTCATCATTTAAATTTTCATAATCTTTAATATCAAATTTATCATTAGTTACTTTAATTAAATGAGCAGATAAATATCTATAAAACATTGGTACTAAAACATAAACCTTAAAGTCTCATCCATCAATGCTTCCTCTTAGATTATTAGCAATTTTTCATATAGCATTATGCAATAATAAAACTGATTGTTCTTTATCTAAACGATTAATTTTATTTGCAGTTTATTCTTTTTTATGATTGATTTTATTTGCACTTTCTTCTTCTTTTTCTAGCATAAATAAGTTTCCTTGTAATTTAAAACATATTTTTATTTAATTATAATCAATAAATATATGAAGAGTTTATTAATATAAAACTTAATTTAGTGATATTAATAAATTAAAGAAATTGATTTTTATAATTCACATTTGTCATTTATTTCACAAGAAGTATAATTATGAAAAATAATAAAATAAAAAGATGATTACTTATTCCTACTTCAATTTGTACTTTTGCAATCATTGCTGGAACTGTTACTGTAATTACACAATTTAGTAAACAAACATCTGAAAACTCCAATGATATATCAAATAAAGAAATTGCAAGTTTTTTAGGAACTTTAATTAAAAATCCAATTCAAATCAATACAACTTTAACTGCTAATGAAGCATTATTAGCAAATAATGAACAAAGTATTATTAATAAAATTAAATTAGCAATAATAAATCAATTAGGCAATACTGTTAATATTGATAATCATATTTATTTAACACAAACTTTACTAAATAATTTGGATATTGCATTACCAAAAACAGTTTCATATACAAATTATTTAAATGGAGAGATTACTAACGTTAATTTAACTTATGATGAGATATCAATCAAACCAAATAATGCTAATTCTTATAGTGTTATTGGTTTTAATACTCCAAGTAAAAATGAAAATGCAAACCAAAATCAAGTTGAAGATGTAGCAAATAAATTAGCTTTAATAATTAATAATCCAATTGAATTAATTAAATATAACTATACTGTTCAACAATCATTAAGTTCAACTTCAAATGAGCAAATTCTAATAAATGCAATTAAAAATGCTATAGAAGTTAATTTAATTGAAAATGACATTAATAACCAAAATATTGAACAATATCAACTTAATGTAAATAACATTACTTATTCAATGAGTGAAATCATGCAAAATTTAATTGTAAATTTAAACCATGATTTTGTTATAGATGAAGCATATAATGAAGGATATTTAGATGGTATAAGTTTAATTTTTAATGGATTAAATAATGCTAAATCACAAATTAAAACTGAAACTTACAATACTTATAAAGTCATTAATTTTTTAAAGCCAAATCAAACTGATATTCAAACAAATAATGAAAATATTTCAAATAATTTATCAAATTCTGTATTAACAAATGGAACAATTAATTTACCTTCAACTTGAGATTTAACTGCTGCTCAATCATTACAAACTAATAATATTGCAAATTTAAAATCATATGTTACAACATGATTATCAAATGCTTTAACTACTTATGTAAATAAACAAACAAATAATGAAATTAATTCACAAAAATATTTCGTAATTAATCATGTTGGATATAGTGTATCTTATATTATTAGTGAAATCAATTTAATATTTCCAAATTCTGCACAAGCAGGAATAATATCAAACCAAGAATTAGATATTAATATTACATTTAGTAATCAAAATATAGAATTAACAAATACTCAATTTAATAAGATTTTTAAAATTACTGGATTTAAACAAGCTACAAACTTAAATGCATGACCAAGTTCACAAGAAGCTGCAACAATTTTAGATAAAGCAATTTTAAACCCAATTAATTTAAATAATCCTAATGTATTTAACACTAATAATGAATATTTATATGATGTTGCACAATCAATAAGTATTCAAACACAATCATTTAATTCAAGAATACAAGATGTAATAGAATATGATATTGCTTTATTTGCAAAAAATAATTCACAATATGCTTCAAATTCTGTACCAAACTCTTTAAATATTAATGCATATGCAGTAACTTATAGTGAATTAGCAAGTTGAATAACACCAAGTTATGTATCTGCATTAATTGGAATTAATAGTAATGTTAATAATTCAATGCAATACAATAATTTAACATTATCAGTAACTTCACCAAATGAAAATTCTCAAAGTGTTCAATTAAGTAATAACAATTTAACAAATTATGTTGTTATTGGATTTAATGAACCAATTAATCTTAATGATGATAATAATGCATCTAATATTGTTGAATTATTAACAAAAGCGCTTTCTAATATCTTTAATCCTAATATAACTTTATCTAATTGAAGTTGAACAGTTGCTCAAACTTTTAGTGCAACTAGTCATTTAATGTTTTTGCAATATAGTATTAGAAATATTTTGATTAATGAATTAAATGATGCTCAAACAACTTCTTATTGAGATGAAAATGGAACAATTAAAAATGCAATGTATAGTATTAACTATCAAACAAAAGGAACTGTAGTTATTAATGGTTTACAATATGAAGCAAATGATATTGTAAATAATTTTCTTTTATTGCAAAATGCACAAACAAGTGCTTCAGAACCTGTTAATTTAACTACACAAGAACCGATCTTATTTAGTTTAAATAATGAAGCTAAATTTTATAATTTAATAATTAAATTTAATTTTGGTAATACTTCTGAAGAAATTAAACCTAATTATGCAACTAATCCTGATAATTTAACAGGATATACTATTAGTGGATTTAAAGAATTAACAATATCTGAAATAAATGCATTTAACTATGATTTAGCAAATGAATTATTACAATACATTCCTAATAATATAGCATTACAAAATTATAAGTATACAGTTGGTAAATCATTTACATCTGAATTTAATTTAGGTGATAATTATCCACCTTATAGTTATAATTTTTCATTGATAAATGATTTAAAACAAAATCTTGATAATGATTTAATTGACTTACTAAATAAAGATTCAAGTATACATAATGAATATTTTAATAGTTCAATGATTATTGTAAATAATAATGCTTTTCCTGTACCAACTATAGTAAATTCCATCCAATTTGCTTGAACTGCAGATAATGCTGGCCCTATACCACTTTCTTTAAACACAAGTGGAACATTAACATCAACTTATGGTATTTTAATGGGAGTAAATTTATCAAGTAATAATTCAAGTTCAATAACAGTTGCTATTAGTTCAAATCAAGATTATACAAATCCTGATTATGAATGAACTAAAGCAAATCAATTTTTTGGTCTTACTGGTTTTGTAAAAGCAACAAATATTGAAATAAATGAACAAATTTCAAAATATGCTGCAACACAATACAGTACTGTACAAGAAGGTAATGGATGACCAACAAATACAAATGCAAATACTGCTAGTCCGATGTATATAAATTTAACTACTAATTCAACTATAATAAATGCTTTAAATGAAGCAAAAACAAATTTAAATAATAATTTATTAATAAATGGTATAAGAAATTATTTTGAAAATCAAGTATTATTTGGAAATGCTGATGTTCAAGTAATAATAAATACTTCTTCAGGGTTTATAGCTTATCCAAATTTTTCATTTCCTTTAACAACATTTTTAGATTCTATACAATTAGGAGAATTACCAGAAATATCAGATAGTATGAATAATGAAACACAAATTAATATACCACTAATGGTTAGTTGAGAAAATGCAACACCTTTGCCATTATATGCAGCAACAAATAATGGATGAAGTTCAGATTGAACAACTAATGAATATACTATTCAAGGATTTCAAACTGGTACAAATAATTCATAAAAAAAATTAGTAATATTATTTAAAAAATGACTTTTAGTAAATTATATGATTATTAAATTATTTCTTTTCTATAATACTAATTTCTTGTTTACCTTTTTTAATAAAAAGATATTTATTTAATACAAGATCATCACTACTAATTTTTTTATCAAAATCTTTAACTTTATCTCCATTAATACTTAAACCATTTTGTTCAATTAATTTTCTTAATTCACCTTTTGATTTAAAAATATTTGCTTTCATTAAAATATCAACTAAATTATCATTCAAATTAAAATCAACTTTATTAATTGCAAAATCATTTTTAATTAAATCAATATCTTCTAAAGTAAAATTTTTGACATCATTTTTAAAAATCATACTAGATAATGCTTTTATTTTTAAGTAAGTTTCATTCCCATGAATTCTACTTACTAAATTTTGTGCTAATTTATTTTGTGCTATTCTTTGTGATTTATTTAAGTTTGATTCTTCAATAATACTTTTAATTTCATCAATACTATAATTTGTTAAATAATTTAATAATCTATTACAATCATCATCATTTTGATTAATTAAAAATTGATACATACTATAAGCTGAAGTTAATTTATTGCTTAAATAAACTGCACCTTTTTCACTTTTACCAAATTTTGTACCATCAGATTTTAATAATAATTTTAATGTAAAACCAGCAACAGCACTAGTTGCTTCTGCTAAATTATCTTTCTTATTAATATAATCTATTCCAATGGTTATATTACCTCATTGATCACTTCCACCAACTTCAACACATACATTATGATTTTTATAAAGCATATAAAAATCATTTGCTTGAATTAAACTGTATGAAAATTCTGTAAATGAAATTCCAGTTTCTAAACGGTTTTTAATGATTTCTTTATTTAATAAATAAGAAATATTAATATATTTACCAACATCTCTTAAAAAATCAATAATACTTTTGTGTTCATAAAAAGTTTCATTATTAATAATTAAAGGATTTTTTAGTAAAGTTGATAATTGTTTTGTTATACCATTCACATTTGCTTTAACAGTATCTTTATTCAATAAAACTCTTTCACTTTTTTTACCAGAAGGATCTCCAATTTGTCCAGTAATCCCACCAACTATACAAACATATTTAATTTGATATTTTTCACAAAGATTTAAGATATTAATAATAACATAATTTCCTAAGTGTAGTGATATTGCACTTGGATCAAACCCAACATATAATGCTTTATCATTATTTAAAGCATTAATTACTTTTTTTTCATTAGTAATATTTTGAATAAGATCTCGATTTTTTAATTCATTAATAAAAAGTTCTGCTTTATTCATAAAAATTAATCTTTCATATGAAAAGAAAATTAAAAATATTTTAACATTTATAAAAATAAAAAATAAATGCTGTTTTTTTAAATTTATTTTCATAAAAATATATACTTAATTTTATTAAATAATTTGATAAAACTTTTCTTTAATATTTATATGAATATTTTTGTTAAAAATTTTAAACCTAGTTATGTCTTAAATAATTTTGCACAAATATCAAAACAATACTTAATTAATAATGATATAAAAGTTATTATTTGTGATTTAAATAATACATTAATAACTAAGCATAAACTTTTTTTAGATAAAGAAACTTTAGAATTTTTAAAGTTAATTAAAAAATTAAATATTTCATTATATATTGCTAGTAATAATACAAAAAATAATGTAAATCATTTAATGCAAAATATCCCAAAAGATTTGTATGAAAGTTTTATTTGAAATGCTAAAAAGCCTCTTATAAAGAAAGTGCAAAAAAGTTTTTGTAATTTAAAACAATATAAAGCAAATCAAATTTTAGTGATTGGAGATCAATTTTTAACTGATATTTGACTAGCAAACAAAATGAAATATCATAGTTTATTATTAATTCCAACATCAAAACAAAAAAATAAAAGTTTTAAAAATGCAATATTGAAAATTATTAATAAATTCATTTATAAAAGAATTGAACATGAAGAAGTGTTAATTCATATTAATAACTATGATAATGATAATTCAAATCTTTTAAAAAATGTAATTTACACAAAAACCAACAATACTTATTAATAAAACTGCAAAAAAATATTTATATTTAATGCTCGAATGCAATTTCAAGTGCAACAATTTTATGAAAGGAATTATTGTACTTTTTTGTTTAAAAAGTGTAACTTTAAATAGTTATGAAATATTATCAGTTAAATCTAAAATCAAGACAATTAATCCAGTATTTATATAATGAGGAAAGACTTTCGATTACTAAAATTTCAGAAAGATTAAAAATTAATAAATCTACAATTTCACGAGAGATAAAGAGAAACAGCAATTTTGGAATTTATGATGCTGAAATTGCAAATAAAAAAGCTCTTAATCGACATTCACATAAATACTTTTTTAACAACATGAAATATGCTGAATTTACAAACTTATTTCTAGAATTTTTTGAGAAAAATTTCTTTGGTATTAATGCAACTTATCATTGGATAGATGTTAAATTTCCAAAAGTTAAAAAACCTTGTTTAAGACAGATTTTTAATTTGATTAATAGTTGTAATTGAATAATAACTCCAAAAGATCGATTACGTGCAAACTATAGAAAAGGTGGAATTTATAGACTAAGTTTATCAAAAAGAATTCACAATAAATATGTCTTTCCCATATTATTAAGGCCTAAATTCACTAATTTAAGGGAATTTTATGGTGATTGAGAAGTTGATCTAATTATTGGAAGTAAATATAAAAATCATGATCATCTTTTAACATTCGTTGAAAGATGCAGTAGAAAAGTATTTATTGTAAAAGTTAAAAATAAAAATCCATTCAAAATTAATTAAGTGATCAAGAAACTTGTTGAAAAAAATAAACTTTATGTGAGAAGTATTACATCTGATAATGGTTTGGAATTTGATAAAATTGGGATTTTAGCTAAATGATTAAATTGTAAAGTTTATTATTGTAATCCTTATGCATCATATCAAAGAGGCTCAAATGAAAATATCAATGGATTAGTTAGAAGACTATATAAAAAAGGCACAAATTTTAATAAAATAAGTGATCAAGAAATCTATGAATTACAAGAAAAAATCAATAATATGCCACGTAAAATACTAGGATGAAAATCAAGCAATGAAAAGTTTAATGAAATAGCAAGCTAGCACTCAATAAATCTTTTAAAGTGTTGTATAATTTTCTTAAAAAATCCTGTTGCACTTGAAATTGCATTTAGGGATATTTAATAATTTGTGATAGAATCATTAAGCAACAAACAAAATAAGGATATATATGAAAAAATTTTTAAAAATACTATCTGGATCTTTTCTAGCAATAACAGTAGTAACAACTGCTATAGTTTCACCAATTGAAATTACTAAGAACAATAAAAACAGTAATATAGCATCAACATCACCAAATATAATTAATAAACAAATTAAAACAACAAAAAATACAAATATTGATTCAGTATTATCTGAAGTACCAAAATCAAAATTAGAAAATATAATTAATAATCTTTACAGTAATAATCAATCTAAAACTAACATATCATTCATTAAAACTTCATCGCTTTACAATAATCATAAAATCATTGTAGAAAAAGCAAAACAAATAATTAATGATTTATACACTAATAAAATTACTTACAATACATTAATACAACAAACTAAAAATAAATTTAATGATTTAACACCACAACAAAAAGCATATATAAATAATAAAATAGCTGAACAAAAAATAAATTCATCACACATAAATACACAAACTTCTTTATTTTCTTATCCAATTATTCAATTAAATGCAACTGAAAATAATCAACAAAATATAAATACTTTAATTAACAATACTAATAGTATATTAGCCCAATTAAACAAATTAAAAGGTTGTGCTATAGCAATGTCAGTTGCTACTGCTGCTCAATGAATAGTTGCAGCAGCTGAAGCATGCATATGATTTATTGGCTGAATAGAAGTAGGTTTTACTATTGCTGCTGCTATAGCTGATACTGCAGCAACAGCACTTTTATGATTAACTTATAATCAAGCATATAATCCTATAAATAATGCTCTTGGTGCAATAATGACATTACCATCATGATATTTCCTTACATTTGATGATAGAAAAAACTTAATAAATGATGTAAAAGATATTGCAAATAAAACTCTTAAATATAATCTAGATAGATTAAGAACAAGTATGTTTGCAGCAGAAGGAGCTAATAGTGCAGATGAATGAGCAGATTCTGCAGACTCAGCTACAATTACATTAATAAATTGTACATTTTTAGCAATAGATGTAATAGATACTCTTTTGGATGCAACAATGATAGTAGCAGGTTCTGTTAGTGTTACATGATAGATATAAAATAAACTTATTTAGACTTTAGAAATATAAATAAGATAAGCTTATGAAAAGCAAAAACAATGAACAAATTTATACAAAATTATTAGTAATAATTTTTATTACTAGTTTATTAAGATGTTTGGGACTTGGTATATGGATAATAATTACTTCATTACTTTGTTGCACATTAATTAATTCATATGAATATATTGGTTGAATAATATTGTATTTTGGTATATCTGTGTTTAGTGTTATTACTTTATTTTTGTTTGTAATGAAAGTAATTACTATAATACTTACAAATAAAGATTATCCCTTTCCAAAAAAAGTAAAAGTAAAATTTATGATTTTTCCTTTGTTTGAATCATATCAACTTTCATTTACTTACACAAGATATAAAAAATGAACTTGAGAAGAATATTGCAAAGAACGTAGGACAGAATGAGAAGAACAACAAAAAAATCAGTTGTCTTCTAATAACTCATTAGATCAAAATACTTCAAATACTATTATTGTTCAAAATAACAAAGAAGATGAACCTGTAAATCTAAAACGCTTGCAATATTGGTTTCAAAATGTATCTATTATATTAATTAATAAGATACATGAAGTATATAGAATTGGTATAGAAACAGATAAAAATGCTTTTTTAAAAGATTATATAGTAGCTATAGTTAGAACAGACATACAAGATCCAAGAACAATATTGCAACAAGTTTATAATCCATTTCTTGCATTTCCAAGTGTAGATTTTCAATGCATATATTCACTAAAACCAAACCAACATAGACCAATCTTTTCTTTTAAATACTATCATAATTGAGTACATAATAATTATTATCATACTTATTTCAAAACCTTTAATGGTATGGTTCGTTGAATAAGAAGACATTTCAAACAATATAATAAACCTGGTGTACATTATTTTGGAGCACATTAAATTCTGAATTTATCTATTCTTTTTAGAAATTAAAAATTGATAAAAACTTCCATTAAAAAGTATCATAAGATCAGTTTCTTTTTTTATATATGATTTATGGTAACTATATACAATTATACACTAAGATATTTTTGAATTATTCTCATATCTAGATATAACTATCATAAAATGAGAATATGTATACACTAGATAAAAAACAAATTAAATCAATAATAGAATTAGTACAAAAATTCCCAACGGAAGATGAATGCTATGAATTATTAGAAAAAATTCACTGAAACGGGAAAATTGTAAGCCCTTATGATAAAAATTCAAAGGTGTATAAATGCAAAGATCATAAGTATCATTGTAAAAAGACAGGAAAGTATTTTAATGTAAAAACAAATACTTTGTTTGAATCTTCTAAAATAAAGCTTCAATTATGATTTTTTGCTATATGACTTATAACTTCTCACAAAAAAGGCA
>JAGBPV010000046.1 GCA_017633195.1 bacterium | reverse complement strand
GTCATTGAGATTAATACATTCATATCTCTATTATGGTATAAGAATTTTTTATAAACTTGTTTAAATCATTGCTTTGATGAACTAGTAATCTCTCTATATTTTGCAAACTCTATTCATACATTTTTCGGATTAGAAGATTCAAATATTTTGAATAAATCAATTCAATCATTTGGTTTTAAATGTTTAGACATTAATAAACAATATTCCTTTCATTAGATAATTACTTTTTGCGTAATTCCAATGTCCATGTTTAACTTATATGATTTTAATAAAGTAAATGATGAAGCTTTTCAATTCTTTTGTAGAACTAAAGATGAAATTTATCCAAAACTAGAAAAATTAAAAAGTAATAAAATTATTAACAAAAACATTGAATCAATTGTTTATTTAACAGATTTTTTATTAACAAAGCAAATTCCATTAAATAAGTTGAAAGAATGATTAAATGTTGCAAATATATTTGTTGACAATGAATTAAGAGTAGAAAAAGCAGAAAATTATTATTGTTATGTTTGCTGTTGAAATTGATTTAAAAATTCATTGAATGACAATTTATGCATTATATGCAAAGAAATTGTTGGTAATTGAAGCAAAATTAATCATTCAAATATTAAACAATAACTAATAAAAATCAATGTTTTTTATAAAAAATTTTCTTAAAACATTTTTTTGGAGTATGATTAATCATTATTTATTTTTTAAAAATTATTAATAATAAAAATTTCATTTTTTTACTATAAATTACATTTATAGTACTTTTATTTGTGTGAAAAAAATAAAAATTTATGATAATAATAAACTAATACATAAAAGGAAAAAAATACATTTAATGAAAAGATTTTTGAAACTAACATTAGGTTTATTAGCAATTGGTAGTATTAGTGCAATTGCTGTAGGAAGTGTTGTATCATGTAGTAATGATTCTTCAAGTAAAAGTGATAGTACAACAAGTTCATCTAATAAATCATCTTCCTCAACTACTTCTCCAACTGTAAGTACTCTTGAATACAGCAATTTAAGTAAGAAAGTTATTAGTAATCCAACTACACAAAAACCATTTACAAGTTACAGTGATGCATTAGTTAATTGACAAAATACTTATAACAATTTAACAAGTACACAAACAGGATATGAAAATGTTATTACAAGTGCACTTGATTCATTCTTTAAAAGTAGTAATAGTTTAGCATTTAAAACATCAGTTCCAATTTTGTCAAGCAATGATAAATTAACAAATTATCAAGTAGAATATGATTTTAGTGTTCCTACATATAAAATTACTTTTGGATCTGGATCACAATACAAGGATACAACTATAACTGTTTCATATAGTTTTACACAATATTTAATAAATCCAAGCAATTCAAACAAAAAGTATTCTTTAACAGAATCTGAGTATAATTGTACTTTAAATAATGTTAATTTCAGTGCAACTTTAACTAAAGCATTTGACTTAAATAACCAAACTGCATTTAATAATTTGAATTACTATGGTGGTATTACAATTTCTAAAATTGGTAGTGAATCAGGTAAATCAACCACTTTAGAAAATAAAGCACTTGAAGGTTTATCTAATCCATATTCATGAATTGCAAAGATAGGTAGTGATTCATCATTATTACAAAACATCATGACTGATTCAACTCAAGCAATGGTACAATATTCATCAAAACAAATTACAACTACAACTAATTCCAAACAAACTAGTTTTATGTGAGGTATTGTTTCAACCTACAATGGAACTTATGATTATGGATCAGAAATTCAACCACAAAATAGTCCATCTTCAACTGGTACAACAGGTCAAACTACAAATAAAACTGATTTACAACCAAAAACAGCAAGTAGTACAACAAAATCTGAACAAAGTTCTGCACAAACAGCTACATTAACTAGTAAATAGTAATTTAGCAATAATTTAAAACTTAAATATTTAAAATATAAGCATATTTGCTTATATTTTTTATTTATAGATTTTTATATAGAATTAAATTATTAGATATTTAGGTAGACATTCATTTTTGTGATAGTTTCCACCATTTTCTAGAAGATAATTTGGATTTTTTAGTAATTTCTCTAAGTTTGTCTATTAATTTTTCATCCCCATTATCTACTAATTCACTGATTAAATTAGAATGCTCATCATATTCAATTTCTTGAAGAAACTCTTTTCAAATATCCTGCTTATCTTGTGTATTTTAGGTCTACCAACTTTACTACCTTTTTTGCTTTTTTACCAGTCATTTAAATTAATGAATTCATATCTTTATTATGGTATAAAAACTTTTTGTATCTTTGTTTAAATCATCATTTTGTTGAATTAATAACTGTTTTGTATTTTACATATTCAATTCATAGATTCTTACAGTTATTTGATTCATATAGATTGAATAGCTCAATTCACTCATTTGGTTTTAATTGTTTGGATATAATTGAATGTTCAAGTCTACTCCAATTATCTTTCTGAATTACAGTAAATTTTATTTATTTCTTATCAATTAAATAATATTTGATTCATCTCCACTTAGTGAAGTTGCACTTTGTAATAATTGACTAATTCCAGCAGCATAACTCATTGGATAATACGTTTGTGGATTTCCACCAGGAAAGTTCATATATTTACCATAGTCTAATAATGCGTCATACATATGGTTTGCAAAATAACTAAAGTAATTTGTACCTGAAGGTCACAATACCATAGTAATTTCCATATCTCTTCTAAAGATATTAAATTCATCATGATCATCTCCATAAGGAAAAAATCAGTTTCAAGTTGGATCTAAAGTAATTCATGAACCTAATTGTTCATCTCAAACTTGAATTCAAGCATGATCAGCAACTGCATTTGCAAAGTAACTTGTTGCACCTAATGCAGAACCAATAATTACTCTACTAACAAGTCCAGCCATCATACACATTACTGCTGCTAAATCTGAATAATTTCCACAAACCCCTTCTAAATGATTAAAAGTTTGACTAATAGTATGACCATAATCATATTTAGAAGTATATGTCATGTTATTTGCTACTCATTCATTAATAGCAATTGCTTTTTCATAATCACTTTGACAATTTGCAGTAATTTCTTTTACTTTTTGTCACATTGCTGGTGTTGGATCATAGAAATTTGCTTTATTATAATCATCTTCATAAACACCATATCAATAAGGATCATAATTAACCATCATAAAGTTTCTTACAGCTCATTCTTGATTAAAACCAGTACAATCATGGTATGTTGATTGATAAGTATATCCTGTTGGATTTGGTGCATATAATTTATTATTTGTGATGGTAAATGTATAAATTACATAATTATTTGATGTTGTTCTTTGGATTGGAGTAATATTTGTGTTATAAATTGCAGAATAAAGATTAAATGAAGAACTTTTAGAAATTTGAATTGTTAAAGTATTTGTATATAAAGGATTAAAAGTTAAAGTTTGTAATTCACTTTCTAAACTACTTGCACAATTTTCTTTAGCAGGTTCATTAATTGTTACTGAACTTGTAATTGTTTTGTTTGAACTATTTACATATGAATCAGTAAGAATCATATTGATTCCATTTCCACCTGGAACAATACTTGATGAAGAATTATAACTATTTTCATATCAAGATTTAGGATTATTAAATAATGGCATTGATGTAGTTGAAGCATTTCATAATTGATAATTTCCACTATATCCATCTGGTAAAATTCCGAAATCTGCACCATCTTCAAATAATAAACCAGAATTCAAAGGATTCATTCCAACTAATTTACTATTATATGTTACACATCCACTACAACTAACACTCACACTAGTTCCTAAAGCAATTGGTGAACTTGGTGTAATTGGAATACTAAATTCTCCATTACTATTACTTAATGCTTCATAAGATTTTCCATCAATTGTTGCTGTTATTATATGATCTGCTAATGCTGTTCCTGTTAAATTGAAATTTGTAACATTTTCTTGTAAACAATTAACATTTACATGCATGATATTTTGGTAAGGAATAAAACCATTTTGCGTAACAATGAAATAGTTAATTCCATCATTATTTGATTGATAATTACAACTAAAATATTGACTTGTTGCACAACTTGAAAGATTGTTTTGTGTAATTTGATTTGCTTGCAATCCAGTTATTAATCTATAATTATTATTTTCACATCCTTCATGAAAATATATTCCAACTACATCACCATATTCAATTGATACAGAATTTGTAGAATAAGAATTTAAACTACTATAGATTTGTGTATTAGTATTTGGATTTGAAATAGTAATTACAAAATTACTTCCAGGTTTATAATTACTATTTGTTCAATAAAATGAAACATTATTATTTGATACACTAAAACCATATAATTGTTGAATCCATCAATCTCCACTTAAAATAGCAATTGTATTTTTTTGTATTCCAACATTATTTAATGATACTGGTCTAAAACTAAAATTATTATTAGTTGGTTTTTGTGTTACTGGATCTGAAGTTGATTGTATGCTTGTAAAAATATTATTATCTGATCTAACTTCATTTTTAACTAAATTTGCAACTTGTGGCATTCATGATACAACTTGTCAACTATTTGATTGATAAACATATCCATAAACTGCATAATTTTGAATAATGAATTTCACACATCTAGCAAATTCTCCTGCATTATTATTGTTATTAAATGGTGTTAAATTTGCTACTTTATTTCATGAACAGTTTGCTGGTAGATTAATTACTGTACCTTCATAAAAAGGATTATTACTAAAAGCATTATTTCCTAAACTTATTAAACTTGAAGGTAAAGTTAAATTAGTTATTAAATTATTTGCAAAAGCATCTGCACCTATACTTAAAATACTATTTGGAAAACTAACACTAACAATTTGCTTATTAAAACACGCTCCATTAGCAATTGATGTTACATTATAAAAATTATTATTTGCTTCAATAATTCCTGGAATAACTAAATTTGATGTTGAAGTATTTAGATTAATTATACTTGCTGTATCATTACTAGTATTTAGTGCATAAGTAATATTATTAATAGTAATAATATCTGCATTATTTGCTAATTGTGTATAAAATCCATCATGTAAATAATAATGATTATTATTGTTTAATAAGTTTTTGTTATTATTAACAACCTGATTATTAGCATTAATAACTTTAGAAAGATCATTAACATTTTCTTTTTTTGGCATCAAACTTAAACCTAAAGCAAGTGATGATGTTAAAACAATAACACTTGAACTTATTAAAAGATTTCTTAATAATTTTCTTTTCATATCTAAATCCTTCTTTCTTATAATTTAAGACAATTTCTTTGAATAACTATTTAATATAAATTCATTAAATCATAAAGTATATTTAATATTTTTAGTTAAATAATTTAATGATATATTATTAAGAATTTTATTTGTATTAGTATTTAAAGCAATTGTATTTATCGTATTAGAATTTATGTAATTTGGTAAAGTGTTATTAGAATTTTTACTATTAATGTTTATTATATAACTAGCATCTAACATATCGAAGTTAATATAAACTTGTTGTGCATTACTAAAGTTTGTTTCATTTGTTGATATCATTCATCCAATTTTATATAAATCATTACTATTGTTATTAAATGTAGTATTATCTCCTATTAAATTTGTAATATTTGCTTGCATTAAACTTTGACCAACACTATTTACTGAAATATTAAAATCTGTTAATTGATATGGGGTTGTAACTAATATATAAGTATTTATTGGTAATGTTTTTACTAATTCTCCAGTATTTGTTGAAGCATTTCAAGATTCATAATCTATTGGCTGAATTACTTTTAATAAAATTTGGATTAAATTATGATCTGAACTATTTACATTTACAGTTTGAATACTAAAATATTGATTAAAGTTTGAATCATTAACATTACCTGCTATTTGATATCCTATTCCCCAAGTATTAATTCATGGTAATAATGTGTTTGGATTAATATTTCAATAAGCTTTTAAAACATTTAATTCATTCGTTGAACTACTGCAAAATTGTTCTAATTGTTTTTGTGCTGAACTAATTTCACTAGCAGTTGCATTTACATTAACTTTAAAGTAATATGTAATTGTTTTAGCACTATAGTTATTTAACCAATCGATTTGAAATCTAACAATATAATTTCCTAAATTACTAAAGAGTTTTGTAAATACATTAGAGTTTGAAGTTGTAACATAACTAGAATTTTCAAAAACTGCTCAAGTATATTGCACATTTGCTAAATTAATATTAGGTTTATTAAAAGTTAAATTAAATATTTGGTTTTTGTTAATATTAAATGAAGTTGTAGATGAATTCATATTCAATGCTTGATTATTATAATTAAAGTTATTTCACATTGAACTAGGTGCATTGGTTTTAATAGTAACAACATTACTATATAAATTATTTGTGATATTCATGATTTTTATGTTGATACTAATATTACTTGCTAAATTACTTAGAATGATTTCATTATTTTGTAATTGAATATCAAATAAATTACAACTTTGTGTTATTGGTAATCATTCATTATTTTGTGCAGCAACTTCATAATATATGTCACCAATATCATAATTAATATTTGCAAGATTTTTTTGGATATTTAAAATTACAGTTGAACTTGTATTTAAATTAACATTAATTAAACCATTATTTATATTTGTATTAGTTAAACTAATTCCTCCAATTTGATTACAATTTATAACTACTTGATTAGAAGTAGCAATTACTTCACCATTTGCATTTAGTTCTTGTAAATAATATGTAATTGTTCCAGTATTTGCAACTGCATTTAATAATATTCCTTGCATGCTTTGATAATTAGATAAAGTAATGGTTTTTGTGGTTTTTACTTCATTAACAGTTGAAATTAATTGAAATGTATTATTAGTACTGTTTGATAAATAGTTATTAAAAAATAAGGAATAAGTTTGATTAGTATAACAATTTAAATTTATTGAAGATTTATTATTACTTATTGCATATAAAAATAATTGATTGTTATTAATAATAATTTGTGTAGTGCAAGATTTATTAATATTTAATGTTTGATTACTAATTGTTGCAGTAAGTGTTATTACTAAATATTTATTTAAAATGTAATTTGGATTGTTTTGTAAAATTTTAATTAAATTACTTGAAAAAGTAAATGCAGTAATACTGTTATAACTTCCAACTAATAAATTTGAAACATTTTCACTATTAATATTTAAATAATAATTAATTTGACTTCCACTTTGTCAATTTGAAACTTCTGGTTCTAGTTTAAAATTGCTTAATGTAACACCATTTTGCGTATTGATATTATATGCAGATTTTGCAAAAGCAATATTTAAAGAAGTTGAATTTTCATCATTATTAATTTTTGCTAGATTAGTGATTGTATATGTATTATTTAAATTTTGATTGTTATAACTAAAACTTACATTTTGTAAGATTCCTGAAGTTTCATCAACTTGTGAAGCTTGATTTGGTAAATGAATTGTTAAATTTTGAATAATATTAGTAATTTGATTTAGATTAAATTGGATCTTATTTGCAATAAAAACACTTTGTTGTAATTCATTAATAATTGCTGTTTTAATCGCATTGATTAAATCATTTTGGTATTGTGTTTGTAAAGATTGATTTGCAGAATAATGATAATTAATTAATGCAATAGTATTATTAGAAATAAGCATATTAAATAATACTAAGATTGCTTGAGTTTCATCTTTTGTAACTAAAGTAGATGAATTGTTTAAATTTGTAATATAAAAATAAATTCCATTTGCATTTTTTAGATTATATCCATTATATGTTAATGTCACATTTGGTAAAATTCCATTTTGATCATTTGCTAAACTTACAAAACTTGGAAAATTAATTTCTAGTGATGAAAGAACTTGAGATACATTATAAGCAACATTATTGATTATGATCAAATTATTATTAATTTTTTTAGTAATAATGTCTTTAATTTCATTGATTAAATTAGTTTGATTATTAAGATTATTTAAAACTTCTTGTGCTGTAATATTTGCTTTTTCATTTAAAGAAATTTCATTACCTATTAATGATTCTAATTCTGCTGCTATATCTTGTTCTTGAATTATATTATTTAAACTAGCATCTTTAAAACCAACTACTTCATATGTAGAATTTGCATTATTAGCAATATTTAGTCCAATATTAAAATTTTGTAATGCATTATTAGTATTGTTGCTTGTTAAATTAATACTAGCCATTGAAGAATTTGTTGCTTGATTAAAATTAGTATAAACAAAACTTCCACTTGTATATTGTGATGGTAAATTTGAACCAGTTAATGTTCAACCTATATGATAATTATCAGATTCTCCATCATAAGTTGTTTGAAATTCTGAATTGCTTGAACCAGGATTAATTAAATTTCAGATGTTTGAACTTATAATACTATTTCCACTTGATGATAATGAAGCACTAAAGTCTTTAGTTTGAAAAGGAAGAGTAATATTTAATACTGTACCTTGTTTTGCATACCCAATATTATAAGGTTCATTTGTATCATTATTTCATGCTGTTATTTGAATTGGTTGATTAATTGTTAATGACACTTGTAAGAAATCATATTGTGTTGTATCAAAACTACATGAATTAATACTAAAATACTGATTAAAATTTGTTGATGAAACATTATTAGCAAGTTGATATCCTAATCCTCAACATTGAATTCATGATAATAAAAGACTTGGATTTAGATTAAAATAACTTTCAATAATATTTGCTAATTCTTGTGGTGAGTTTATGATATTATTTAGTTTTTGTTTTGCTGTAGCTAAAATATTTGCTTCATTACCATAAGTTATTTGAACATTTTGTAAAATACCAGTTAAATTATTTTCATATGATACACTTGTTGGTAAAACAATATTTAGATCTTGAAGAATTTGTTGTGGTGAATATGTTTGATCACCAATTGTTATAATGCTTTGATTATGAAATATTTCATTACTAATTACTTCTTTTATTTGTGAAATTGTATTTGAAATATTTGTTGAATTTAAACTTTGAGCAGCTGTATTTGTATATGAACTTGGTAAAGTTATTGGATTTTTAATTGCATTATTGATATATTGAATAACTGTTTCAGTTTGTGAAATTGCATCAATTGTAATAATATTTGAAGAAATTATTGGAGCAGTTGAATCATTAGCATTACTTATAACTAATTGAAAAGTTGTATTACTTGTAATATTATCTGTAGGTAATGTTGTTGGTTTTTGTGTTAAAGTATTTCCAAAATCTTCACCATTTACAACTCATTGATATATTGCATCACTATAAATATTGCTGTTTAAGTATATGATGTTTTTTGAGTCAACATTCATTCCTGTTAAAATATTTGGATTATTTACTGAAATATTTAAACCATAGTAATTAATACTAAAACTTGCAATATCTGTTAGTGTTTTAGTTTGTCCATTTAAACTATAAGAAACATTTACACTAACTGTATTTGTTCCAATATCATAAGTATGAATAAATGTTGTATTTGAACCTGTATTATATTGTTCATTATTTACTAATCATTCAATGTTTAAATCAACTAAATCATTAATATTAAGATTACTAAAACTAAGTGTTAATGTTTGAGTTTGTTGTGATTCATTATAAATATTTAAAGAATTATTTACTGCTTTATTATTATTGGATGTAATACTTGCTTTTATTTCATTAGTAAGAATTGGAATAATGGTTATAGAATTTGAAGTTAATGTTAAACTGTTTAATGTTTCAATTAATCTATAAGTTAAACTTGCTTGACTTGTTATATTACTTAGTGTAAATGTTGAGTTATTTGCATTATTTTTAAGATTTATTCATGATCCATTTAATAATTCTTGTCATTGATAAGTTGCATTGGTATTATTAATAGCATTACTATCATTAACTTGTAATGTTACACTACTTCCAACATTTACATTATATGAATTTGATTGTGCAATTTGATAAACATTACTATTAACAATTGCATTAATACTTATTGGATCATATGTAATTGTTAATGGAAGTATTTGAGTATTTGAATATGTAAATGTATGATTATTTGCTTCTTGTATACTAATAGTTGCATATAATTTATAAATACCAGGAACAAATCCATTTAAATCATCAAAGTTGATGCTTAATGAACTATTTAATAAAGAATCATTTTTAGTTAATGTAATGCTTTTTTGCGTACTAATATTAATTAAATTATAAACAACTGTACCATTAATAGTTGAATTTGAAAGATTATTGTATGAAATAGAAAAATTAAAAGCTTTTTTGATTGAAGTATTATTAAGATTTAAAGCATTTGCATTGTTGTTATTATAAACAACTTTTATATTATTTAAATTTGCAATATTATTTACATTAACTTTTATTTCATTTGAAGTTAATGTATAAGTTTGATTATTAATGTTATATGTTGTTTTTAAATAATATGTTGCATTATTTTGTAAATTATTAAAAGTTGCAGTTTGACTAGTATATCCACTGATTTCTTTATTATTTTGATATCAGTGATATGAAACATTTGACACATTAATTCCTGCATTTTTTAAAGATAGTAATGAATCATTTGTTAAATTTAAAGTAATTGAACCATCATAATTTACTGTTACTTCTTTATTATTTAAATTTGCACATGAAATTTGTAATTGGGCATAATTAATTGTTAAACTTGCAGTTAATGTATTGTTTTTAATACCAAAAAATGAAGGAAGATCATTGAATGAAGCAGTAATAACATTTTTACCCATTGTTAAATTAGGAGTAAATGAATCACTAGTTTGTGATACTTCTTTATTGTTTAATGTTCAAGATATATTATTAGGTTGTAAACTAAAAGGAAGACTATTATAAAGTAGTTCAAATCTTAAAGAATAAGATGTATTATTGATATCATTAATAATTTGTTTATTACTAGTTTGTTGTACAATTGCAGCACTAAATAAACTGCTATCAAATGTTGGAGTAACAGTAATTGTACTTGACTTAGTTTGAACTCCATCAACAGTAGTTTCTACATAATACTTATTTATTTGTGAACCAGATGAAACAATCAGTTTATTGCCTGTATCATTTTTAAGTAATTGTCCATTACAATATCATTTATAAACAGCATTTTGGTTGTTTGTATTGCTTGCAGTTAATGTAATTTGTTTACCATAACTAATATTAAGATTAGCATTCTTAGAATATGATTTACCATTAACATTTATCTTGCTTGTTTTTGCTTCTTCATTACTTGATGAATTTGTTTCATTACTACAACTAACTGCAGCACAAACTACTATAGAAGCAATTAGAGATGAAGTTAATGTAGAAATTATAAATTTAGTTATTTTCTTTTTCTTATTCATATAAATACCTAACCTTAATAAATAATTAATTTTGTTAAAATAAAATTTGTATTTCATTCTTAAAATATCTCTTAATAATTCTTTGAAAATATGAGAGTTTATTTTGTTATTCAAACTAATATTTTTAAACCAAATAAGATATAAGTTTTAAGAAGAATGATGAGATAAAAACTTATCATCTTTTTTGTTTTTAGAAATAAGATATTGATGGAGCACAAAGTTACTTTTAATAAGAATTTAAGTTCCATGTTCTTATTATAGACTATTATG
>JAGBPV010000005.1 GCA_017633195.1 bacterium | reverse complement strand
ATCATTTCAAATAAAGAATATGCTTTAACGAAATATATTTATTACTATTTAAAAAATATACAAGAAGATATTTATAAACTTAGAAAAGGTGGAGGTCAAAAACATGTATATCCTAGTGATTTAGAAGAACTTAATATTCCACTTCCTCCAATTGAAATCCAAAATGAAATTGTAAATATCTTAGATCAATTCAATGATTTAACTAATTCAATATCTTTGGGTTTACCAAAAGAAATTGAATTAAGAAAACAACAATATGAATATTATAGAAATAAATTATTAACTTTTACACAATTAGAAAAATAAACATAATTATTTTTAAAGTCTTTTTATCTTAGCAATTATTGCTAGTACAATTATTGCTATTAATGATCCAATTAAAAAAATTGAACCTAAAGTTACACAAATTATAGTTGGTATACTTAAAATATTACTGATAGGAAATTGCATTAATCCCACAATAATTAAAATTATTCCTAACAATGCTAAGAAAATTAAACAATATGCTGAAATAAAAAAAGCTTTTTTTGTATTTGCTATTGATCTCATATAAAAATTATAATTAATAATTAAATAACAATCATGTTAAAAAAGATTTACTTTCATATTGATTTTGATGCGTTCTTTGCTAGTGTAGAAGAAATTTTACATCCACAATATCAAAACAAACCTGTAGTTGTTTGTGCAATGCATGAAAATTCTGTTTGTTGCAGTGCTAATTATTTAGCAAGAAGTTATGGAATTAAAGCAGGAATGCCTGTTTTTCAAATTAAAAAAATTGCTCCTAAAAATACAATTTATACAGTTAGTCATTTGGATTTATATGATGAAGTTAGTGATGAAGTATTTAACTATATAAGAAATAATATTAATCGTAAAATTACAATTTATTCCATTGATGAATGCTGACTTGAATTTGATAAATCTAATATTAAACATGATGATAATTATTATTTAAATAAAGCAAAAAACTTACAAGAAAATATTTTAAATAAGTTTAAATTAAGTGTATCAATTGGCATTGGTAAAAGCATGTTTCTTGCTAAAATGGCTAGTGATTTTAAAAAGCCTTATGGAATAACTTGTATCTTAAATCAAGAAGACATTGAAACAAAATTATGACCATTAGATATCAATAAAATGTTTATGGTTGGTAAAAATCTTTCTAAGAAGTTAAATGAATTAAAAATATATACAATTAAAGACTTAGCAAATTATAAAGATTTTAATAAATTAAAAAAAATCTTAACCAAAAATTATATTAATTATTTATATGATGCAAAAGGCATTGAACATGAAACTAGTTTTAATAAAGATTTAGCAAAGTCTTTTAGTATTAAAAGAACTTTTACTTCTAGTTTAGCAAATGAAGAAGAAATTAAAGAATATTTAAATTACATGATTCATGAATTAACAAATTATTTAAACAATAATAAAGCAAAAGCAAAAAGATTAGTTTGTCATGTTGAAAATATCAAACATGAAATTTATACAACAAAAACAGATTTAGCAAAAGCTGTTAATGAGTTTAGTGATTTAAGTTTAGAATTATATAACTTGTTTGAACATGCAAACTTAAATAATAATTTACCTATTAGATCCTTAAATTTTATATTAAGTAATATAAGTTATGATGAATTAAATAATCAATTAGATTTGAATGAATATTTAAGTTTAAATAACAAAGATAAAGCAAATATTAACTGACAAAATCAAGTTAAACAAATTATTAATGAAGCAGCAAAAAAAGAATTAGATTTAAACAATGCTAATAAATTAAATCTAACTAAAAAAGCATTTAGACATTAATGTAATTTCATTCAATATCCGATTAAAAAAGTAATAATTAAAACTAAACATCAAATTAATAAAGTAATTAATCAAGTAAATCAATATTTTTTTCAACTAAAAAGAAAAACTAATAACTCTAATTTATTAATTAATCATTTATTTAATAATTCAATATCATATAAACTTTTTCAAATATTAAGAACAATTGAAAATAAATTTCTTCTTTCAATTGTTAAAAAAATAAATAAGGTAAATAAAGATAAAAAAACATATAACAAACTATAAGTTGTAATATATGTTTCTTGTTTAATAATTATTGATGATATTAATGCTACTAATAAACTAAATGATGAAACAATTAGAATCAAAGTTAAATGATTTAATGTATTAGAAATCTTTGCATCATGAAATGGTAATTTAAAATATTTTTCTTTGAATTCTGATTTTATTTGTTTAAATTCAAAATCACTACTTCTCATTTAACTAAATTTCATTTTCTAATTTATTTAATAATTCTATTCCTTTTTTAGTTAAAATTCTTCCTTTACTAGTTTTTATTAAGAGATTTATTTTTAATAAAAATGGTTCAATATAATTTTCAATTGTATATGAATCATATCCAGTAATTTGTACTAATGTTTTAATTCCAATAGCACTATTATTATTTTCATGAATAACTTTTAGATATTCAAGATCACTAACTGTTAATCCATAATGATAAATTTTTAATTTTGTTAAAATTTCACTAATACTAATTTGTAAATTTATTAATCTAAAATCAATGACTTGCAATAATAAATTAATAGCAATTCTTGGATTATTTTTACAATACTTGCTTAGAATTTCTAAATCAATATCTTTAACTAAATTTGTTTGATTTTTTAATAAAACTATATTATTTAAGATTTTAATTAGATCTTTTTCAGAATAATTTTGCATCTTATAAACTAGTTGAAATCTATCTAATAATGGTTTTTGAATTTTGCCAATAGAAGTAGTACTTGCAATTAAACTAAAAGGTGGTATTTTGATTCTTGTACTTTTCTTATTAAAATCTTTGCCTAAAGGAATATCAATAAAATAATCTTCCATCATTGGATAAAGCAGTTCTACAATTTTTAAATCAATACTTTGTAGTTCATCTATAAAAATAATGTCATTTGCTTTTATTAAACTAAATAATGAAATTAAATCTGCTTGATTATGAATATTATTTGCATTGATAAAGTGAATTTTGACTTTCAACTCATTAGCAATTAAAAATCCTAAACTAGTTTTTCCAGTTCCTGGTAAACCATAAAATAATAAATGTTTTAAAGCTTTGTTTTGTTTAATTGCAACATCACAATAAACTTTAAGAATTTCAATTAAATTTTCTTGTCCAATAAATTCATTAAAGT
>JAGBPV010000045.1 GCA_017633195.1 bacterium | reverse complement strand
TTTAAAAGTAATTTTTATAGGTCCATAAAAAAAGATATAAAAAATCATCAAAATAATTGTAATAATACAACTAATTGTTAAACTTAATCCACAACCAACTCCCTGTAGATTAGCTTTAACTGCTAATAAATAAATCAACACATAAACTAAAGTATAAAAAGTAAATAAAAAGTAGATGCTTGCATTCTTTTTAATTGTATAAATATAAAGTAATAAAATATCCATGAAACACAATATTAAAATATAAAAACTACTACTATATATATAATTCATTCCTTCAGTAAATGCAATATAAGTATTTGGTAAATATGTTGAATAATACATATATAAATATGAAGCACCAATATAAATGATGATTAAAAAGAAAGAAATAAAAGTAGTATAAGCAATTGCATTTGAAATTGCATAACTATTTCTCTTCTTTGCATCAAGCATTTTATAAGGTAAAAAATATTTCATGTATAAAAAATTAATACTTAAAGCAAAAGTAATACACATTTGACAAAAAGCAATTGTAAAATATGCTGTTCTTCCTACTCCTAAAATCGTTTGCAAACCTAATTGGGGTATATATGAAAGAATAATGCAAGCAATTATTGGATAAATCATATTTAAAAAACTTGCAACAATAAAAAAATAACAGTTCCTTAAAATAGAAACTGTTGATAAAACACTTAATCTAAACTTATCAATCTTTGATGATAAAGCTTGATGTTTAATTTCTTTTGCAATTTTTTTTGCTTGTTTTTGTTGAATTGTTTGCATTTTTTTATTCTTCTTTATTGATCAAAAGCTAATTTAATAACAATTGCATAACAATTAATTCCAGTATGGCACTTAATAACTCCTGGTAAGACTGCTTCTTTAAACACTGGATTTTTAACTAAATTTAAATTTTTCATAACTAAATTTTTAATATCTAATTTAGTTTCATATTCATCATTAGTAGATTTTACTCCACCTTTCACAAATACAACTTCTTCAATTGGCAAATTATTTCTTGTTGAAACTTCATTAAAGAATTTTAAAGCTTTTTCAATTTGAGTATTATATGAAATTGCTTTTGCAAAAAATTGTAAAGAACTTGACATTAATATAAGCAATTTAAAATTTAATAAATTTGCAAGTGCTGCTTTTGCTTTTTTGATTCTTCCACCTTTTATTAAAGTATCTAAATTATTAACAAACAAAATTCCACAATAATAATTTTTATTAATTTGATCATCAATTGTTTTTTGTACTTCTTCTAAATTTGAACCATTATAAAGTTTCTTTACTTGGTCCATAACAATTGTTGCAAAATAACTTACTGCATTGGATTTAATTACAATAAATCTTGTTTCATGAAATTGTTCATTAATTTCTTTCATGACTAACATTGCTTTATCATAAGTACTTGAAATGGCATATGAAATAGGAACATAAATTACAAGTTGATATTGTTTTAATAATTCTAAGACTTTGTTTTTAATAACTTCTGGATTAACTAAAGCAGTTTTCAAGTCTTTTTTTTGTAAAAGCAAATCATCAATTTCTTGTTGTGAAATATTTACATTTTCTGCAAATGATTTAATTTCATTATTTACTACATAAATGATATTATTTGGAACAACAAAAATATCATTATCTACATCATCATTAATAATTCCACTTGATGAGTCATATAAATATGCAACTTTTTTCATTTATATGCTTCTTATATAATTTTTTATTAAATTTAAATATTTAAAAATATGAATTTGAATTAGATTAATCTTGTGTATCATTCAACTACATAAGTTTCATTGATATCTAAGTTTAATTCAGGTCTTTGTGGGTATCTTAAATATGTACCTTTTTTATCTGCTGAAACTTCTACAAAACCTAAAGGTTTAATAATTTCATTAGTATTAACAACTGGTAATTTTTTACTTTTTTCTTTAACTTCAATAGTATCTTTTAATGCAACAATTGTTGAAGGAATATCACATTTTTTACCATTTAATAGAATGTGACCATGACTTACTAATTGTCTTGCTGCTTTTCTTGTTGGAGCAAAACCCATTCTATAAACTAAATTATCAAGTCTACTTTCAAGAACAATTAATAAGTTCATTGATAAATTACCTTTCATTTTTTCAGCAATACTAAACATTCTTCTAAATTGTCTATCAGTAATTCCATACATGTATTGCAATCTTTGTTTTTCTCTTAATTGTTCACCATATCCAGTTAACTTAACTTTCTTATCACCATGTTGTCCTGGTGCGGTTGTTCTTTTTTTACCTTTTAAAAATTCTTTATTATTTTCTAATAAACTAATACCATATCTTCTTGATTTTTTGAATATACTACCTGTATAACGCATTTTAAATCCTTTATTTATATCAAAATAATTGCATAAGAAAAAACGTTATAAGAATTCATTATGTTTGATATTTCTAAACATTTCAGTTGTCAGTAAACTTAGTTTGTATCCTAATCATGTAAATATCAAATAAATAATTTATTCTTATTGCTGACTTACACTTCTTTAATAATATCACAATATCTAAAAATCTTTTTGATATTTGATTTTATAATTATTGCTGATATGGATAATAAACAAAATTTTGATGATTTTCCTTCTTTATTAGATCTTTCAAATAAGCAAGATGAACAAACTATACAAGCAAACAGTAGTCAAACAAAAAAATCAAACTTGCAAAATCATGTAAATAAAGAAGTTAAAAAAGTAACAAATTTGTCTGTGAATGCTGTTAATAAAAGTATTGATAAAACTTACAATACTGTTATTAAACTAAAATCAAAATTAAAAAATAATTATTTAGCTAAAAAAACAAGTTGAATTAGAAGATTTTTATTGAAGTTATTATCTAGTAATCCATTGTTAAAAACTTTAGTTTTATATTTAATTGTTATTTTTATTTTTGCTGGTATTTTAATTTGTAAAGATCTACAAATAAGTAGTTTTTATCATTCAAGTCAAAATAATTTCTTTTTTAGTTTTTTTACAAGTTTATCAACTATTACAGCAACTGGAATGATGCTAAACCCCATTCCTCAAACTTTTAATATTAGTGGACAAGTAGTTTTGTTTTTTTTAATTGAATTTGGGGGAATAATTTTTTCTTATATTGTAAATAATGTTTATTTAAGTTTTAGAGAAAATGCAGGAAATAGATTTAATAATCAAGCAATAGTGCAAATTGAAAAAGGTGAAGATAGTATATCTAGTTCTTTATCAATGATTAAATGAAATATTTTTGTAATTGGAGGAATTCAATTAGTATTTGCTTTAGCTTTATGAGCTTGTTTTTATTATATACCTGGATATGAACCAGCAAGCAATCCTATAAGTGGACAATATTATGTTGGATATACACATACAAAAACAATTCAATATCATAATGTAGCTTTAAGTTTATGAAGTGGTGTTTTTGATTCAGCAGGAGCATTATCAAATGCAGGAATGACCTTGTTTGGTAGTGCTAATGCGATGGTATATAGAAATGGAATAGGAATTATTGTACAATTTTTATTTGCTTTAGAATTTATTTTAGGTGGAATTGGTTTTCCTTTATTTTATGATTTAGTACTAAAAATAAAGATGCACAAAAGAAACCAAAAATACAAATTATGCTTGTATTCTAAATTAAGTTTATATGCAGTTTTATTTGTAACAATTATAACAACATGTTTTGCTTATGCTTTTGCTTATACTGATCATCATCTTCAAGCATTATTATTAAGTTCTAATTATGATAATAATCACAAACTAAATACCATTTATTCTCCTTTTGGTACAAATCCAGAAGTAAGTAAAAATTGAGCAATCTTTTTTAGTATGTTAAATACACATTCAGCAGGATATAGTAGTTTTAATTTGGAATATTTATCATATGGAAACAAGTGAGTTTATATTATTAGCATGTTTATTGGATGTTGTCCTTCAAGTAGTGCTGGAGAAATAAAATTAGTAATGTTAATAAGTACAATCTACTTTATAACTAAAAGACTAAAGATCTTTAATTATTTTTTAAAACTAAAAGGATCAATTACTAAAGCAATGATTTTTAATAGTATTATGATTCTTATCTTAGGATTAATCATTTCTATTATTGCTACAATTTGCTTCTTCTTTTTTTATATTGGACCAAATTATACTGGATATAATCATTTATACAATAAAAGTATTGATACAATTTTTTTAGGAGTTAGTGTATATAGTATGTGTGGTTTAACTCCAGGAGATATTTGGGATCAAAATTTTTGGGGAGAATTAACAACTTTAATTGTAATCTTAGCTTCACAAATGGTTTTAGTATTTAGTATCTTTATTGTACAAGCAAATAGCTTGAATAGTGATGAACAAAGAAAACAAAGATTAATTAAAAATAGAGAATTAGCAAAATCTGAAAGAATGAGTGATTATTTAAATAGATAATTGTTGAATTATTTAATATTTATATATAATACATTTATATTTATTTAATCAAAAGCCGTTTTAGTTCAATGGTAGAACGAATCAATGGTAATGATTAAAAAGCAGTCCGATTCTGCTAAACGGCACCATAAAATAGTACTTATTTATTAGGTACTATTTTTTATATAAAATATCAAATAGATATAACTTTTCATAAATCTAAAGATTTGAATAGATATAAAAAACTTTTTACAATAATTATTATTGGTCTTTTAGAAATAATTACTCTTATTTTTTTATTAATCAGTTATTGTTTAAAAAAAGTGCAAATTATCTTCTATAAAAATGAGCATGATTTTGAATGTTTCAAAATCTACAATTTGTAACATTTCAAATTATCAATTTCCCAATATTATTCAACTTAAAAAGAACAATTTATTATATGAGAAAATAATTGATATTTTTAATTGATTAAAAGGTAGAAATGGTAGAAATTGTGTGGCTGAATATATTATAACAAAGAAAGAAGAACTAAGATTTCAGATAGACAAGTTGGTTAAATTATGAATACTTAGGCTATTTTGTGGTATTAGAATAGCAAAAAAGATCAGACAACTTAAAAATACAAATGTTGACATTAATAACTTAGTATTAAGAGATTATGATAACAAAAATCATGAGCATGAGATAATTGCACAGATGTAACTTATCTGCTAAGAACTTTTGATGTTAAATAAAATCATCTTTATCTTTAAGAAGCAATCAGTAAAAAAATAAAGAAATATTAGGTGCAAAATTATCTATGAATAATGATACAAACTTAGTCATAGATTCATTTAAATTGATTAAGGATAAACCATTAAATGCAATAGTGCATTCTGATCATACAACATGTTGTTCATTTTCTAAATTTATTAAAATGTTAAAGGAATTTAATTGAAAATAATCAATGTCCAGGGTTGGAAATTCTCTTGATAATAAAGAATTTGAATTCTAATTTAGTAATTTTAAAAACTGAACTTATATATAAATTAAACATTAAGAAAATGTCATTAAAAGAATTGGAGCATGAAATTGCAAATTTCATTGATTATTACAATAATGTAAGAATTCAAAAAAAATTAAATTGAATGGCTCCATCAAAGTATAGAGATTATTTGTATAATAAAAATATATGAATTTAGTTTTTGTCCAAAAGTAATTTCTCACTTTATTTTATTGATATTTTATTAGCTTGTTTGTTTGTGTTTTTGTATATATGATCAATTTACAGAATCTTTATAAAGCAAATTAAAGTTACTAGTAAATTAAGAGATATAAAAAAAGAACTTCCAATTTTTAGACCAATAGTAGTTTTTAGTATATTTTCAGTTTTTTTTGTTTTTTTATTCCACCACTTTATTTAATATTTCCATTAATATTAG
>JAGBPV010000044.1 GCA_017633195.1 bacterium | reverse complement strand
GATCAAACTCTCAAAAATTGACGAATTATTATTTAGTTTTCAAAGAACTTTCTTGTTTTGTAATTTTTGAACAAAACTTAATTATTATATCATATTTATTATTTTTTTAATAAATTTTTATAAAAAGAAAAATTAGTTCAAACATTAAATATAACACAATATAAAAAAATTATCAATTAATTTGAAGATAAATAAATTAACTTAGTAAAGAATCTACTAATATTGTTCGTGTTATTGAACAAACTGACTTGTTAAGTATAACACAAAATTTTATTTTTATAAAAAAATTATTTTTCTATTTTATATATCTTAGTAATTTTGTAATCAAATAAAAATCTTTTTTTAATAATTCAATAAGCAATAGTATAAACAATAATTAAGATTGCTACTGCTAGAAAATAAAACAAGATGTTAATATAACTACCGTGACCTGAAACTTTACCAGCACTTACAATTGGTAAATCAGGATTAATTGCTGTAAATCGTGAATATACACTATATCCACTAAACTTCACAATTTCATTATGTTCATTAATATAGTAAGCACCAATTGGAATTCAATTTAAGATAATATCCATAATCATATAAGAAAGAAAGAAAATTAAAACATATATAAGCACTAACCAATATCCATTTTTATTAATAATTCAATTACCTTTTCTATTTAAACTGCAAACAGTCAAACTAAAAAAGATCATATATATTGGTCCTGGAGCATGCGGCATAATTAAAGCACCCAGTGTTATTGGATTTGTTTTTGAACCAAAGTTAACATTATTTTTTTCAATAACTGCAGCAGGAAATAAAGCACATGCAACAATAATTAAAACTACAGTTATATAACAACTTGATATTAATAAGAAAATATTATTATTTTTTAATTTTGTTTTTTGAAAAAAGAATAAATATAAAAAATAAGAAATAAAGACAAAAAAATTACTTCAAAAAGTAAATGTAAAAAAGATTGTTCATCAAGGAAAATAACCATTTCATAATCTTATATCATTTTGTGTAATAATATCATTAGCAAACATTAATCCTAATGTACAACCTTGATAAACAAAACCAATAAGTGCTAATATAAAAATTACTAGATATCTTTTTTTTAATCAATATTTTAAATATTTACTTGTATACTTTGTTTTTAAGACAATGTCTCAATCTTTGAATTCAGTAAAAGTTGAAGTGTTCATAATATGTATTTTTTATTAATTATTATATAGACTTATTACTCTAAAGCACCATAAGATTCATATAAATCTAATGCATATATATGACTAATTTTGTTTGTATATAAATCATATTGATAATAAACTTCACCAATTTTTAATTGTAATTTATTATTAATAACTTCATTTTTAAAAATATCAGTAACATCATTTTTAATTAATTCATTTAAATGAAATTTTTCTTTATGCAAAACTTCAATATTTTTAAACGGAATAATTTTTGGCACAATTATAAAATTACTATAATTCATTAAAATAAAAGTGATAATGTGATAATCATGTATTTTATTATTGATATCAATCATTTGATTAATATCAACATCATCTTTAGTATTTAATAAGTAATATTGCAATCAAACAAAACCATATTTTTTTCAATTAAAATCTAAAGATCAATTGATTGAAGTATTTTTAATTAATTCAATCATTAAATTATATGTATTTTGATTTGTTAGATATTGATACAAATCAATATATTTTTTATCAATAATATTAAATTGAAAGTTATATAAGAAGAAATTAGAATCTATATCAATACAAATATTCATTAGATAAATGGTATAAAATAATTGAGGATTATTTAATAATAATTTTTTAAATTCATTATCTACTTCTTCTTTATTATTTAGTAATGGTATCAAAGAATTAAAATCCTTTAATTCATTTACTAATAAATCTTCATTAATAATAATTGCTAAAGTATAAAGTTTTACTAAAACTGCTTCATAATATTTGAAATTAAAAATCTTATTTGTATTTCTATCAAAAATAGTACATAATTCATTTTCATTTAAAAATAATTTTGCTTTATTATGTACAAATTCAATCACTTGACTAGGAACAAGGTTTTTGATTAGTGTTAAATCAAAAATTGCAGAATTTACCATTAAATCAAATTGATTTGAATCAAATAACAATTGAAATAAATTATCAATACTATGAAAAGGTTGATTAATAACTTTATCAAGATAACTTTTTAAATTTGCTAAAAATTGATCTAAATGTAAAAATAAATTAAAGTTATAGTGAATTGAATAAAACCTTTTATATAATTTTGAATTAATATTTGAAGTTGATTGATCCAAAATAATTTCATTAAAAATATATGTAAAAGCTTTAATGTTACTTAAATAATTTGCTTGCATAATTATTTCAGCAATAAATCTATCTTGTTCAATAATACTTGTATTTAATTTATTTAATGCTAAAGGATTGTTCAATTCTTTAAAATTAAAACTAATATTTAACGAATTTTGTCCATTGTTTACTAAATAATCATAAATATTTTGCTTAGAATATTTTAAGATAAACATAATAATGATTTCCATTGGACTTATATATTTAATGTATTGTCCAATATTAGTAAAATAGTTATTTAAATCATATAAAAAATTATTTAAAACTAAATATGAATTAATTTCATTTGCAAAAGCATTAAAAATATTTTCAAGATCATTATAAATTTTTAATTTTGTATCACTTCTAGCATTAAAAAATCATAAACAATTTTCATCACTAGGTAAATAATTCTTATTCAATCAATCTAATAAAATGATTTTAGCAGTATCAGGTTCATATTTAATTTCAAAAAAATTAAAAATATATTTGTGTAATAATTTCTTTTGTTCATCTCCTAATTTGTTTAAATCTTCATCATTCAAGAATAAAACAAAATCAATATTTTTATTATCCTTTAATACTCACATGGCATTTAATAATTCTAGTTGTTCATTAATATTTAAATAACTAAAGTCATTAATGATAAACATTGTTGGAATTATAACAATTTCTCCAGGTTTTTTTAAAAAAGTATTTTTAAAATGAAAATAACTTCTAATATCTAAAACTTTTGCTATTCCAACTGTTATTTTTTTAAAATCGCTTTCTTTTTCATTAATATTGTTAATTAAACTATTAAGAATTTTGGATTGATCATTAAGATTCATGGGGATGTTTTTTTCGATTTTATAGTTTTTGTAATAAAGATAAAACAAGAATCATGAAATAAAAATAAATAAAATACCAGGAACAATTAATCCTAAAGTTTGTCCTCACCCAACAGGACCATCTAATAAGTTAGATTCTGGATCTAATAAATATCTTAAATTAGTGCAACCAAGAATAAAAATCGATGCACCTAAAGATGCTAAAACTGAAGCAACTAAAGAAATAATTGTATATTTTCTTTGCAATTTATTATAGTCAGTTTCAGACATTTTATTAATTACTGCATCAAGATCTTTTTTAAATTGCACTTGTTTATTATTATCATAACTTGGTGCTTTAATTAAAGTTTTAGTATTTTTAAAAATTGTGCTTGTGATGTTATCATTTTTATTAATATTTT
>JAGBPV010000043.1 GCA_017633195.1 bacterium | reverse complement strand
GTTTCATCAAATTTAGAAAATTTTCCTTTTATTTTTGCTAATTCCATTGAAGATTTTATTAATAAATAACTTAATTCTTCAAAAATATCTCTGGTTAAATCTAATGCATTTTCTTCATCAATTACAGTTTGTTTTGTTGCTAAATAATTAGCATAGTTACTTACACCAATTCCTAAAAAACGATATTGTAAATTTGAATATTTTGCTTCTAAAACAGGATAATTTGCAATATCAATTGTATTATCAAGTCCTCTTACTACAATATCAGCTAATTCTTGTTTTTGTTTTTCGTTCATTTTATCTCATTCAACAAGATTAATTGATGCTAAATTACATAAAGCAATCTCACCAGTTTTAGTAATCTTAGTAATCATCTTATCACTAATGTTTAAAGTTTCATTAAAATTGCTGCTAAAACTTGATGGCAAAGTAATTTCAGTACACAAATTAGATGAATTAATATATCTATTTAATAAACTAGATTGATTAACATTTTCAATATGAAATAAATAAATATTTCCTGTTTCTGCTCTTTCTTTTAAGATTAATCCCATTAAATCTCTAGCTTTAATAACAACTTTCTGAATATCAGGATTATCTTCATATTTTTTATAAAAATTATTAAATTCTTCTCCAAATGTATTTAGTAATTCTGGTACATCCTTAGGATTAAATAAACTAATATATTCATCTTTTAAGACACGATCAATGAATAATTGATTAATCTTTACACCATACTTTAAAAATCTTGCTCGATTTTCTTCAGTACCATTATTATTTTTTAATACTACTAATTCTTTTACATTTCAATGTCATCAGTTAAAATAAACACAGCAAGCTCCTGGTCTTTCTGAACCTTGATTAAATCCTTTCATAATTGCTTCAACAATTTTTAAAAAAGGAATTGGACCGCTTGAAAAGCCATTATTTCCAATGATATATGAACCACTTGATCTTAAATATGAAACATCTAATGCTGTTCCACCTTTATATTTAGAATAAATAGCTAAATCTTTACAAGTATCCATGATGCTGTCAGTATCATCATTCATTACTGTAAGCACACAAGAACTTAGTTGTTGATTTTTGGTTCCACTATTTAACATAATTGGTGTTGCAACAGTAACTTCATGTAATGATAAAGCATCATACATTCTTTTTACTAAACTTAATCTAATATCAGTTTGTTCATTAACAAACAATACCATAGCAACACGCATATATGCATTCTGTGGTAATTCAAATTTTTTATTTTCTTTATCTCTAAAGCAATATTTTGAATAAAAGAAATATAAAGATTTATAAGTAAATAAGTAATCTCGATCTTGCTTTATATAATCATTTAATTCACTAATTTCAGTTGCACTGTATTTATTAAAAACATCAGGATTATATCTACCAGTTTTAATTCCTTTATTAATTACACTCATTAAATCAGGATAATTTAACTTTCCATCATGAATTTTTTGAATTCATGTTTCTTTATACATTTTTAACAATAAAAATTTTGCTGTAATGTATTCAAAATCAGTATAAATAGGACTAATTTGATTTGCACAAGTTCTTATTAATAAATCAAATAATTCAGATGTTTTAATGTTATTGTAAAGTTTTGGTTTAAAATTTTGTAAGATCTTTTTTACATAATCATCATTATTATTAGTTGCTCATTTACAAATATTTTTAATTTTATCAATTGAAAATTTTTGTGAATTTTTTTGTCTTTTAATAACAAATAATGGTTCTAAGAATTCATTATTTGAAAATGCAACTGAAGTATCTGGAGATAAAGTTGCTAAATCAAATGACATAAATAATCCTTTCTATTTCTTGTTTTCTTTTTCTCTTTGTCTCTTTGCTATTCTTCCTGCAGGACTATCATCTAATAAATCTTTTAACATCTTGTTTAAATCTTTATCACCATAGTCAAACTCCATGGTTCCAATATTGTAATTTATAGCTGTAGCTTCTTGTTGTGCAGTATTATCTTTATTAATATCTTTATAATTTTCAAATCAGGTTACTAAATCAGGTTTTTCAACATAATCTTTGTATAATGGTTCAAATCCAATTTTTGCTAATCTATTATTTGCATAATATTTCATAAAACTATTTAAAGTTGCTTTAGTTAATCCTGGAACTTTACCTAAACTTAATAAATATTCTCCTCACTCAATTTCATCTTTAACAATATTTTCAACTATTTCTTTAACATGAGTTTGATATCACTTATCATGCATTAATTTTGCAAAACCTTCATCTTCATTCTTTGAAAGAATATTAATAACCCCACCAACTAATGCAACATGCATGTCTTCATCAAAATTAATTAATTTAATAATTTTAGCAACTCCAGGAATACTATCGTTAGTGCTTTCATTAACAATATAAGTTACTAAAAATGAAACATAAAATTTTAATCCTTCTAAGAAGAAAATATGAACAAGTAATTTCAAGATATGTTTTTTTAATTCATCTTCTTCTATTGAAATTCTACCATCTAATCAATTTTTAACATAATCATAAGCATCAATTTCTTTATCTGTTCTTTTCTTGATTTGTGGAATGCTATAAATTCTATCAAAAACATTTGTTGCATCTGAACTAAACATTTCACGAATAATATGAGAATAAGACAATGAGTGAATAAGTTCAAAAAATGCTTGTGTTTTAAAAGCAGCTTCTCATTCAGAACTTGTCACAATTTGTGCCATTACTGAATCAAGACCTCGATTTTGTGCTGAATCCATTAAAGTTTGAAATAATAAATTGTTAATAACAATTTCTTGAATTCCAGAATCTAATAATTTAAATTTTTCTCTATCACTTACTAATGAAATTTCTTCTGGTGTTCAAAATGCTTGACGCATTTGTCTTTCTATTTGCTTTGCAAAAGGATATTTGTAATTATCATATCTTTGAAAACCATTATAGTTACCTAAAAACATTTTTTGTTCTTTAATTGGAACATTATAAGTTAAATCTACCAATAATTTTTCTGGTTCTTGTAATTTTTTATCTGACATTGTGTTTTCTCCTTGAACTTTTTTAAACTGGTAATAAAAAATATAGCATAAAACAAATGGAAAAAAGAAAAAGAAAAAACGAGAAAAATCATAATGCTAATTATTTAATAAAATTGTGAGTTTATTTATTTCAAAAACAATAAAAATAAGAAAAAATAAAAATTTTTTTAAGATTTTTTTAGATATTTTTATAAATCATGTATATTAGAAAATTCTTTAATAAATAAATTTAACAAAATTCAAGATAAAAAATTCAAGTAAAATAAAAATAGAAATGATTAAAAAATATCTTATTTAAGATTAAGTTTAAAAAAGTTATTAACAATTATTAATTTTATATTTACATATGAAGAGAAAAATTTTATCTGGAATACAACCAACTAGTCAAATTACTTTAGGTAATTTTTTGGGTGCAATTAAATTATTTAAGCAATTTGAAGAAGATGATTTATTTATTTTTGTTGCAGATTTACATGCATTATCTTCAAATAATTATGATCCAAAAAACATGCAACAAAATATTATGAATGTTTTAAAAGTTTATTATGCTGCAGGATTAGATTTTGATAAGACAAAAATATTTATTCAATCAAAAGTTAAAGCACACACAGAAATCTTTAATGCTCTTTTAAACTTCACAACTATTGGTGAATTAAAACGTATGACTCAATTTAAAGATAAGAGTCAAAAGTTTAAATTATCCAACGGTACAGAAACTATTCCAACCAGTTTATTAACTTATCCTGTATTAATGGCTGGAGATATTTTACTTTATGATGCACAACTAGTTCCAGTTGGAATAGATCAAAAACAACATGTAGAATTAACAAGAGACATTGCTATTAGAATTAATAATAAATTTAAAACAAATATCTTTAGTATTCCTGAACCATTTTTTGCTAAAACTGCAACTAAAATTTATGATCTTATTAATCCAAAGATTAAAATGTCTAAATCTAATGCAAATGTAAATGGCACAATTTTTATTACTGATGATATAGAAATAACTAGAAAAAAAATCATGAGTGCTATGACTGATAACTTTAATAAAGTAAATCACGATTATATTAATCAACCAGGAATTACTAATTTAATCAATATTGCTTCAAGTATTTTAGATAAAGATGTATTAGAAATTGTAAATCAAACAAAAGATATGAATTATAAAGAATTTAAAAATTATATTGCAGATATTGTTTGTTCTTTTATTTCAAAATTACAAGAAAAAATCAAAGAAATTAATGAAGAAGAACTATTAAAAAAAGTAAACAATAATAATCAAATTTGCAATGAAATAGCAGATAAGAAATTATTAGAATTTTATAAACTAATAGGAATAAGATAAATGAAGAAAGCAGTAGATACATTTGTTCAAAAAAATAAAGCTTTATTAGTAGTTTGTGATCTTGATGGAACATTATTAAATTCTGAAGGTAAAGTTTCAAAATTTACTGAAAAAACTATTAAACAATTTATTAAGCAAGGAAATATTTTTTGTATAGCAACTGCAAGACCTTTTAGAAGTACAAGTGCAATTTATGAACAGTTAAATCTAAAAAGTATTTGTGTGAATTATAATGGTGCTAGTTTAAGCAATCCACATGATCAATATTTTAGCGGGATTAATTACATGTTTAGTGTAAATATTGCTCAAACTATTTTAAATGATAAAAAGATTCTTAAAAATGTTATTAATATTGTCTTAGAAAATGAAAATGCAACTTTCATTTATAAAAAAATTAAAAATAAAGAATTGTTAGATAAAATTCATAATTGATTCCATATTTATAGTAATAATAATATTATTTATGGAAATGAAATCAAAAATATCCAATTCAATCCACACACCATAAGTTTGGTAACTCATATTAGCAAAAATGTTTTTATAATTAATAGATTAATGGGTTTATATGAAATATTAAGCATTAAAACATATGAAATTGATGAAGAATACAATATTATAGAAATCGGAATACCCATTGCTTCTAAAGGACATGCTCTTGATTATTTAAGTGCTTTTTATGGAATTGATATGTCCCACACAATTGCATTTGGAGATAATGATAATGATGTTGAATTATTACAAAAAGCACGATTTTCTTTTGCGATGTTAAATGGTTCAAATACATCTAAATTTGCTGCTAAATTTATAACAACCAAATCTAATGATGAAGATGGAGTTGCTAGAACTTTATTAAGTTTTTTAAGAAATAAAAATTAACTAGATTAAATCTTTATCTAATATTTCTTGTTTGATTTTATTAAATAATTCTTCATTAGCAAATATTACTTTTTTCATGCTTTCTTTTCCTTGAGCAATATTTTCATTATGATAAGAATACCAACTTCCACTTTTATTAATAATTCCTTCATTAATTGCAATATCAATTATTTCATTATCATAATTGAAACCATTATTAAAATAAAGATCAATAATTGCACTAGTTAATGGTCTTGCAAGTTTGTTTTTTATAACAGTTAATTTAATTTTAAAACCAATTGCTTCATCATTATTCTTAATAACTTCTTGTTTTTTTGCTTCAATTCTTAGTGAAGAAAAAAACTTTAATGCTCTTCCTCCACTTGTTGTAACTCCTGCAGCATAACTCAAACCAATTTTATCTCTAATTTGATTAATAAAAATAATAGTGACATTATCAGTTAATAAACTTTGAATGATTCTTAAACCTTTTGACATCATTCTTGCTTGTAATCCAATAGTTTGCTCATCAAAATCACCATTAAG
>JAGBPV010000042.1 GCA_017633195.1 bacterium | reverse complement strand
TGGAAGGTGAGGATTTGAATTACATGTAATCTTTAATCATCATTTTATTAATAATGAAACTACAGCAAATAATTTTATAGATTCATACATTATATCTAAAGCTTTTTTATTAGATATGTGTCCTTTTTTATGTCTTTTAACTAGTTTAACTGCCATTTTTAAATACACCCAAACATTTGCTAAAATAATTGCTCCTATTGGCTTATTTACTAGTTGTGCAACAATTTTTTTAGCAATTAGTACTTTAAATGAACCATTAACGGTTCAATATGTTTTTTTAGGAAATTATCCTAATTTAATGTTTTTTATGATGCATTATTTATTGTTAATCCTTTCATTAATATTAGTATTAACAACTTTTAAATATCAAAATTGATATTTTTTGATTGCATTCTTAGTAATGTTTTTATATATTACTTATATTTTTATTATTAAGACATTAACTGGTGTAAACTGAAATTTAACAGGATTAACAAGTAATGATTGAAAAGTAAGTTATCAAACAGTTTATGATCCTTCATTAAATGAAATTGTTACAAAAAAATATGTCGGAGAATATTATAGTTTAGCTAAATATTTTCATTTATCTTATCCATCAGGACCAATATTCTTATTTTTAGTTAGTATGATTTTAGTAATAGTAAGTATTTATTTAAATAAGTTAACTCATTATTATTTAATGAAAAATTCTTTAAGAAAATTATTTAGATTAAAACAAATTAAAGAATTTATCATTGTATTAAATTAGTTTTTTAATTCTTCTAATTCTTTCTTTAGTGTAATTAATTCACTTTGATATTTTTGATATTTTTCTTGTTCTATTTGTACTTTTTCACCACTTGCTTTTTTAATAAATTCTTTATTATTTAAAATTTGTTCACTTCTTTTAATTTCATTATTTAATTTATTAATTTCAGTTTCTAGTTTTTTCAAATATTCTTGTTTTTTTAAATTTGAAATTAATAAATTAAATTTATGTTCATTAATTACAATGACAAATTTATCTAAATTTGTTTCATTATTATCAACTAAACAAGCATTAGCTAACTCTAAAATAATATTTATTGTATTTAAAGCAGTTTGATTTAAATTAGTGTGTATTAGTTTTATTTTTTCAGTATTTGGGATATTAAAATCATTTCTTGCTTTTCTGATTTTGTTTAATAATTCTTTAGCAAGTGTTACATTTGTTATCTCATCAGTATTTTTAATTTGATATGCATTGGATTTTAATCATTCTTCTTTTAAAATAGAATGTTTATTGTTAATTTGATTTAAATACAAATATTCACTAATAAAAGGTGTAAAAGTTTGTAACATCATTAAAATATTTTTTCAAACAAACATAAATAATTTTTGACTATATGCATTTTTAAACTCTTGTCTTTTCATGCATTCTAAATAAAAATTACAAAATGAATCTCATACAAAATCCTTTAAATATTTATATGCAATATTGAAACTGTATTTATCTAAATTAGTTTTTATAATATTTGTTGTTTCTTGTAGTGAAAATAAGATGTATTTTTCAATTGCATTAGTTTGAACTAAATTAATTTTAAAATCATCATCATATTCAAAATTATTTAATTCAATAAATTTTGCTGTATTTCAAATTTTGATTAAGAAATTAAATGCTTGTTTTAATTTAGCAGGTTTATATGAAATATCTTCTCCTTCACTACAATCACTTAAAAAGAAGATTCTTAGTGCATCATTACCATATTCATGAATTAAGGTTTTTGGTTCAATACCATTTCCTAATGATTTAGACATTTTTCTATTTTGTTCATCTTTTACTAACCCATGAATATAAACTTTTTCAAATGGTCTTTCTTTTAAAAAATAAGCACTAAACATCATCATTCTAGCAATTCAAAAAAAGATAATATCATATCCAGTAACTAAAATTTGACTTGGAAATAATTCATTAGGTTTTTGATGTTCTAAACCATCTCATCCAAGAGTAATTAGTGGTCATAATCCACTTGAAAATCAAGTATCAAGTACATCACTACTTCTAGTTCAATTTTGTATATCTTTTGGTGGATTTACTTCACAATAAATTTCATTAGCATTTTTGTTATTAAATCAAATTGGTAATTGATGTCCTCATCACAATTGTCTACTAATAGTTCAATCTTGCATATTATTTAATCAATGCACCAAGGTTTTTTCAAATCTTGGTGGTAAAAAATCAACTTTCTTATTTGATTCTTGAATTTTAATAACATCTTGTGCTAAAACACTTGTTTTTAAAAATCATTGTTTTGTTAAATATGGTTGAACTATGACATTAGTTCTTTCGCTATATCCTACTCTATTATTAATATTTTCAATATGATCAATATGATTAGATAATTCTAATTGTTTAACTAATTTATCTCTAGCTTCTTCAACTGATAATGAAATATATTGTTTTGGAACAACATTATTTAGTGTTGCATCATCATTTAAAATATTAATCATTTTTAAATGATGTTTTTTTGCTAATTCATAATCATTAAAATCATGTGCAGGAGTACATTTCATAACTCCTGTACCAAAACTAATATCTACATATGAATCTTGAATAATAGGAAGAATTTGATTATTAGCAGGATTAATTACATGATAATTAGCATATTTTAAATATCTTTCATCATTTGGATTAATTACTAAACAAACATCTCCAAACATGGTTTCTGGTCTAGTTGTTGCTACTAATAAATGATCAATAATTTCTTTTTTATCATTAATTACATCATAATTAATGTAATAAAACTTACTATTTGTTTCTTTATATATAACTTCTATATCACTAATTGCTGTTTTTAAAGTACTATCTCAATTAACTAATTTATATCCTTGATAAATTAATCCTTTTTTATATAATTTTACAAAACTGCTTAAAACCGCTTTACTTGCTTGTTCATCTAAAGTAAATCTTTCTTTAGTGTAATCTAATAAAAATCCCATTTCATCTCATTGGGTATGAATGAATTGTGATTGTAAGTCTTTTCATTTATAAATTTCTTTTAAGAATTTGTCTTTTCCTAAAGAATCTTTAGTAAGATTTTGTTCTTTTAAATATTTTTCAAATTTAACTTGAGTAGCAATTCCAGCATGATCAGTTCCTGGAATTCATATTGAATTAAAATACTGTAATCTTTTATATCTAATAATTGCATCTTGAATAATTCCATCTCATGCATGTCCTAAATGTAAATGTCCTGTAACATTTGGAGGTGGAATTACAATTGTGAAATTTTTTGCATCCTTAAAGTCAGGTTGAGCTAAATGATTATTTTTTCAGTAATTAATCATTTCTTTTTCAATGCTACAAAAATCATATTTATCTAAAAGTTTATTCATAAAAAAATCTTTTCCTTATTTATTTAATTAAACAACATATTAAATATATTGATTAAATTATATAAAAAACAGTTTTTTTATGAATATATGTTGAACTTTAATGATA
>JAGBPV010000041.1 GCA_017633195.1 bacterium | reverse complement strand
TTTTTTATTTTTTAGATAAATTTAATAAAAATTTTTAAAAACTTTTATATAAAATGATTTTATAAAAAATAATTTTTGGGAGAAAGATATGAATGAGTTCTTAACTATTCAGTCTGATTTGGATCTTAATAATAAAAATACTGATATTATTAGTGATTCAAATGCTAAATATTGTTATTTCTTTTATATAAATAATATCAGTCACAATTTTGATCTTGATCTTCAAGATTATCATTTTGATGAAGATGATTCATTAGATAAAGAAGATATTCAAGAAATTAAACAATTTTCAAACATTACTAAATCAAGTATTGTTATTAAAATTATCAATTCTGTGTTTAATAGAATTGCGATGTTAACTACATCTAAAAATGTTTCATTATTTAAAAATTTAAGTAAGGATAATGAACCATTTTATATAACTTATGATAAGAATAATGATTTTTCTAATAGTATTTTAGGAAATATTCATACAAATAAAATGTATTCATTTGTTGCTTACATTAATGAATCAAGTTATTTGTATAGATTTGCAGATAAATTAAATATCATGTTTTATTTACAACAAGATACGAACAGACTTGTTGGTGGATTTGCATTGAATAAATTGGATGCAGATAGTAATAGTTTTAATGATACATTAGATGATTATTATATTTCTAATTTGATTAATAATTTTATTATTGATCAGTTATATCCATTTGATTTGGAATTATTGTTAGATATTAATAAAAAAGGTTTTAACCCAAATAATAAAAATACTAATAATAATGAAACACTTAATATTTCAAATATTGAAAAATTAACAATGGATAATAAGAATTTAAACTTATTAAAATCTAATTGAGAAAAATTAATAACTAATAAGTTTATTAAGTATAAAACTGATGTTTTATCACAAGAAGATATTAAATATTATAAAGAAACACTATTTTATTCAGTCATGAGTACTTGAATGATTATTATTCAATTAGTTGAAGAATTAGATGAATATTTCACAAGTGGTAATGAACAAAAATTAATTGCATCAAGTAATAAGAAACAAGAAATTATTAATGCAGTTAATTTAACTGATACTGAAGATTTTTTGTCCATTGCTAATTATTTAAAAGTTACAAAAACTGCAGATATCATGGCAAGTAAATTTGACAATTATTCTTTGAGTGAACCAACATTACTTTATGATGTTTATACAGAAGACAATATTTACTTATTAGATATTAATCAAATTTTAAAGAACCGTATTTTAACAAGTTTTTTAATGTTGATTTTGTTTAAATCTGAATATGGAATTAATGATATTAATGCTAATTTTTTAAACATTAATCAACTAAAAAAACTAGTTTTTGAAGATGTAAAAAATGGTTTTAGTTCTGATAAAATAGAAAACTTTAAACAAACTATTAGTACACAAAACTTTGATTATGTTTCATTTGTAAATAGTGAACAAATTGTTTTATTGCACAATCCTGCTACAGATAAAAATAAAGAATATAAGAAAATTGTTAATTATTATATTTGAGCACTAGTTTTTGTTGTATCAAAACGTTTAGAAATGAATGATTTACAAAGTCATACAAATTATATTATGATTAGTAATCAAAAAGCTAAGGTTATTTTCTTTAGGCAGATTATTAGAGATATTGAAGATATTAAGTTTAATTGAGATGATGACTTTTTTGGGATAAAACAGATTAAGAATATTGTTTTTACTATGAACAAACAAATGCAGATTATGCAAGATTTAAATCAGTTGATGGATCATGTTAAAAATGAAGATGAAATTTTTAAACGTCAAACTGAAAGAACATCGATTATTCTTTCATTTATTGTTGCTTTATTAATTGGTTATGTTGACTTTTTAGCTTGTGTATTTAGTATTCTTCCTTGCTCTTGAACCGTTGTTACTTGAAATTGAATTCTTGGTACAATTGGATTTACAACTTTTACAACAACAATTAATTTAATCATTTTAATCTTAACGATTATTTATTTGGGTTGAATTAAATCGCGTTATAAAAATATTGATACGAGAGCAAAAAGAATTCGATATTCTAAAGATAAATTACCACAATATGTTTCAACAACTTCAAAATAATTTAGGAATTTTGGAATAATGTTAAGCAATAATATTAATCAACTTAATGAAGAAAATACTTTATTAATCAAGCAACAACTTCCTATTTCTAGCATGAAAGATGGAATTATTATTCCGTTTTATTTCAATCATAATCGTTTAGATTCATCATCTATTTTAGACTTATTAGAATTTAAAAATAATCTTGATAATTCAATTAATAATGCTTTAAAAATTATCAATACTAATCGTTATAATAATCAAATTGTTTATAGTAAATATGATTATAAAGAACCTTATCAACACATTGATTTTTTAAATAGAAGTCATCCTTTTTCATATATTTTTGAGTTTAATGAAAATGATTATTTAAGAAATTCTTTTCTTGGTTTTGATTTACATGTTTATTATGATCAAGATCATGACAATGTTAATGGAGGAATTAATTTACATTTAAAAGAAATAAATAACTTTAGTTTTAATAATGTTTTAAAACAAGTTTATTTATCGAATTTTGTTGAGTTTTTTATTGAAAATTATTTAGTTCCTGAAATTGCTAGTATTTATCCGAATTTGATCTTAGCAAAGTCATTAAACCAAAATTTTGTGCATCAACATTCAAAAGATGTTTTAACTTTAAAAAACCACATCTTTAGTCACTTAGTTTTAAATTGAAATAATCTTGTTAATGAAAAATTTGATAAAGAAGATCATGATTTTTTAAATAATGATTTCTTTTATAGTTTATGTAATGTATTTTTATTAGCAATTAATTTTTTAAATGTTATTCGTTTAGTTATTCTTAATAAGAATACTCAAACTTTTGACAAACTTAATCTTGTACAAAATAATTATTCAACAGAACAAAAAGAAAATGATTTTTATTTATTATTTGTTTTATTTAACACATATAGTGATATTAACTTTAAAACCACAAAAAACTATAAAGATTTAACCGTTTTAAATTTCAAAGAAAAAGAAGAAGTTTTTAAATCGTTGAAAATATCATTTATGCAATTTTATTATTTTCATAATATTGTTTTTCATGATGAAGCAAAAACATGAATTTCAAACATTAATGAAAATAATATTTTAAGCAATGATAATGTTAATGAAATCAGTTTTATTATTAATGCAACTTTAAATTCTGAAAAATTCATGCTAAGCATAAAAAGCAAATTATTCATTAGTTTATATGAATTTTTAGAAATATCTTATGCAATCTTAGAAGATGAAGAATTTATTAAAGAAAACATTAAAAATGTAATAAGTTCAAGATTTTATACTAATAATCATTTTGCTGGATATAACAAAGATAATTATTTATTATTAACTTTTACTCAATCAAGTATTAGTGAAGAAGCAAAGAAACAACTAAATTATTTTTATGCTTTAGCATTTATTTATTTTGGTGCTAGTTATGTTGCATTTAAAGAATTAGAAAGTTACTCTAATTTTGTAATAAATAGTGGATTTAATCACAAGAATTTTGCTTATAGAAGAATTATTCGTGATTTAAGAGTTATTAAATTAGATTTATATCAAAATTTATATGGAATAGATTCAATTAAATATATAGTTAATCAAGTAGATAAACAATATCATTTACAAAATAAAGTTGAGCATCTAATTGAAAAGATTAGAAGTGAAGATGAAGCAGATAAATTAATTGTAGAAAGAAACTCTATAGCTACTGCTTTTATTTGTGCTTTGTTTATTGGAATTATTTGATTCTGTGATCAATGTTATGCTTCTTTACAATCAACTGGAACTGGTGAAGGCCCAGTTAGTTATCCTGGATTTCCTATTACTACTATTGCTATGCCAGTTATTTATGGATTTATTGGTTTAGCTGGATTTGTTTGTTTTATTGTTACTATTATTCTTGCTTATCAATGTACAAAATTATATATTGTACATTTACAAACACGGAATCGCGGATTGCAAAATGTTTATTAAGAAAGGATGTAAGTTTATGAATAATATTAAAAAAATAGATATTTATACTAATTATTTTTGAACTATTAAAATTCTTAATAAAAATTCCTTTATTAAAAATATTTTTAATTTTACAGATGAAGATAAATTATTAAGTTTAATAAATGATGAACTTGCTAAAATTAATCAAACTTCTTTATTAAATAATCAAACATTATTTTCATTAAATTCACAAAATGAAGTTGTGAATAAAATTGATATTAATGATAATTTGTATTATAAATACAATAATAAAGACCAGAAATATACTTATTCTTTTCGTATTAATCTTAATTCAAATTATGCTGCTAATAGTTTTATAACTTGTTTTGATCAAATTGTTGTTTTTGATTTAGATACTTATTTTGTAAATGGTGGAGTTAGTTGAAAATTTAATAATGATTGAAATAAGAAATTCTTTCAAACTGATAAATATGACAATTTAGATAATGAATTTGTTAATTTGAGTGCAATTTATTTAAATAATTTAATCAAAAATTTCTTTTTAGAGTTATTAGGAAAGTTTTCATTTATGGATTTTGTTAATTTATTAAATGAAAAGAATTTAAAAAATCTTCACAGACTACATATTTATACTCAAAGCATATATACAATTGATACTTTATATGAACAATGAACATCATATATTTATCAACAATTCTTTAATAAATTTTATGAAAATATTGAATCATTTAAAGAAACATCAATTCAAATGTTTGACTTTTTTTGTTTAATGTTTCTTAGTGCTTTTGCAGTTGGAGAGCATTTAAGAAGAGTTTTTTATAACAATAATTCTAATTTATCTTATAAAAATTGAGAACATGATAATAATAGTATTAATGCTGCAGTAACAAATTGTGCTAACTTTTTATTTAATGAAAACAAAGCTATTTTTACTAAGAAAGAAGATTATATTAATATTGTTGCAGGATTAACTAGAGATAATGTTTTTTTATCATTACCAAATGTTACATATGATATTTCTTTAGATGCACAAGACAGTTTATTTACAAAAGATTTTTACTTATACAAAAAAGACATTTATTTATACAGCATTCTACTTTTATATCCTGATATGTTCAATATTGCACATGATTCATGTTTAAAAATGACTTATGACAATTTTTATGATAATGTAAAAAGGTTTTTTTATAATGAATCTATATTAAGTGAACAATTTACAAATAGAATAAGAAAAAATTTATTATTAGAAAATTATGATTATTGTTCTTTTATGAGAAAAAACAACACTTTAATCTTTCATACATCAGATTTAAGTGAAAAAGAAAATAATACAATTTTAAGAAATAATGCTGTCATAGATTCAGTTGCATTAGGAAAAGAATTAAACTTTAAATTAATTTATACACAATGAAAATTAGGAATTGAATGTGCATCAATTAAAAATAAGTTTTTATATAGACAAGTTACACAAGAAACCAATGATTTAATTCAACCTTCTAATTTAGAAAAAGTGAATAATTCTTTTAAAGAAAGTATTATTCATTATGATAAACATTTACATTTAAATAGTAATGTGAAGTTTTTAAATCAAGAAGTAAAAATTAAAGATGAATTTGATAAACGTCAAAGATTTATTGAAATCATTATTCTTGGTTTTATTGTTGCTTCAATTATTTCTTTAGTTGATTATGGAAACATGGTGTGATCAACTTTATCATGTTCAAGTTCTTTTAATGGAGCACCTTTATGAGGAGCTACACCAAATCCAATAGATCCTAATAAATATCCAGGGAATATGATTCCGATGTGACAAAGTGGTTTAGGGGTTGGATTTAATACCTTTTTAATCTTAATTAATACAATTATTTTACTTGTAAGTTTAGGGTATTTAATATATGCACACAAGAAGAATAAAGATATAGCAAATAGAAAGGATACAAAATTATAATGAATCAAATTCAAGATAATTTCAATAAATCTTCTATTATTTCTTTTGGACATGATGATATTTACAAAAAAAACATTCAATTATTAAATTTAGAAATGGTTTTTCCATATAATTTAAAGAATTTAAATTACCAACTATTTTTAAGACATGATCATACAAGAAAACTTACTAATGCAGAACAAAAAACCTTACAGTTTATAAGAAATAATGATCAGTATGAGATTTTTTTTAAAAATAATAGTTTTTGAGATGAAGCTAATTTAATTAATGTTTTTAACATCATTATTAAAAATATCATTAATAGCACTAATCAATCAATTCCAGTTTTTAATGAAATTAGCAATGGAATGTATTTATCTTCTATAAGAAATATTGGTGATGCTTTTAATGAAGATAATATAACAAATTATTCTTTTTTATTAGACATCAATCATAATTCATCTTTATATGAATTTGTTAAAAAAATTAAATTATCTTTTACCTTAAATAAATTATCAGAAAGAATTTCAGGTGGATTTGTTTTTGATTTTAATTTTGATGAATTTTTAGGATTTGAAGATGGTGTTGATTTAATTTATTTATTCAATTTATTTAAACAAAATATTAATACTCAATTAATGCCATTAAACATGGATAGTATTATTGAAATTTTATCTGATACAAATGGTTATATTAAACATCAACATGATCATACTTCTAAACATGAACATTATTCAGAATTAAAAAAATTAAATACTGTAATTGACTTTAAAAGTATTTCATTTGAATATTTACATGAGTTATGACAAAACTTATTAGAAGAAAAATTTTTACATGCACATCATCATGATTTTGATTCTAAAAAAACTTCTTATTTAAAAAATGATTTATTTTTTGGATTCATGTTTTTATTATGTATGAATTTATATATTTTGTATGAATTAGATGCAGTTTTAACAAGTTTTGATAATTTTAGTGTTGTAAATAAAACTTGTTTATTAGAAAACTTAGTACAAGATAAAAAAAATGATTTTAATAATCAAGATTATTTTTGAAATATTGTACATATGATTCATAACAATTATTTACATCATGGAGCAATTTTTCAAACTGCAAATAAAGAAACTGTAAATAAGGTGATTAAGCAAAATCCAGTATCTTTAAGCAGTGTGAAAATTAATTATTCTTTGTCAAGTCCTAATCTTATTTATAGTTTAAAATTGTTAGAATACAAAAATATTGTTCATTTCAATGAATTGTTGAAAAATGATGAATATTTAACTTTATTTTTAATGATTTTATATCCACAAGTATTTGTTTTAAATATGAGTGATAATGCTATTTTTCCAAATCTTGATTTAATTTATGAATATGTATCATATTTAAAAGATATGGACAAAGATGAATATCGAAAAAAGATTAAAGAGTGTTTGTGTGAAAATAATTATTATTACTATTCTTTTGTAAAAAATGATTCAGTAATATTATTAGAAAACAATGGATATGATCCAAATTCACGAGTTACATTAAACAATATTTCTTATTATTATTTAGTTTGTATTAATTTTATTCAAGCAAGATTAAATGAATTAAAGATTTTGCAAAAAATTGGTAATTTTGTTGAATTTACTAATGATATTAAATGAAAAAATATACCATATCACAAATTGCAAAAAGATTTAATTAATATTGATTTTGATGCAGACAGTATTAGTTTATTTGCTAATCAAAAATTAACAATCATTTTAAAAAAAATGGATGAAGATTTTGCATTAAAACAAAAAATTAAAGACGAACAAGACAAAATACGCTGAAGTGATGAATTATTTAAAAGAGGAATTGAAAGAAGTAATTTTATAGTTGCATTCATTGTTGCTATTTTAGTTGGATTTATCAATTATTTTGGTCAAGTTTATTCTGAAACTACTGATTCTATTGCTGTTGGTGGAGGAACTGGTATGAATGGTGTAAATTATCCTGGAGGATGACCTGGAGTTGATCTGCATTTTCCTTGGGTCCCAATGACAATTTCATTTGCAAGTATTGCAGAATTAAGCATGCTCATTATCTTAATTTATGCATTTTATAGAATGGTTTATTTTAGAATAAAAATTAAAAAAATTGATGAGCATAAAATTCAATTATTTTAATAAAGAAGAAAAGGTTTGATTAATCAAATCTTTTTTTGTTTTATATCATATAAATATTTAATTGTTAAATAAATTCATCTTTTTTACAAAAATTTTATTTTATTTTTATACAAGATTTTTATTAAAGATTTTGAATACTAATTTATTGAAATAGTTTTTATTATTATTCATTATTTATTATTTATAAAAGCATACAAAAAGGAGAAAAAAATGGGCTTAATTAAAAAGTTATTAATAAGTAGTGTTCTTGTGGGAGCTTTAGGTGCAGTAGGTGCTGGAATAGCATTTGGTGTAATTGATATAAATAATAAGAAATTAAATAGTGATGTAAATAGTGTTGCTAATGACATTAAAAATGGTGTAAATAATGAAACTAAAAAAGTAGAAAAACAAATACAGCATGCAGTAAGTATTGTAAAACCTTCATTATATTTAAAAAACCCAGAATTTGTAAACACTCAAGAAGCAAATCAATCATTTAATCCAATTACTCAATCAAGTGTTTATTTAGATCCTAATTTAAATTTGTCATCTATTTCAACACAAATTAGTTCTATTCAATATTCATGATATGCAACAAACAGTGAATATGATTATGGTGGAATTTTATTAGGTGAATCTAATAATAAATCATTATCTAATGGAGTTTTAGAATTAAATTCATATGAATTAAATGCATATAGTTATGTGTACTTTATTGCTAATGTTACTTTAGATAGCGGAATGGAAGCATCTTATCAATCATCACTTGTTAAATTAAATAAAACAAATGCAATTACTGGATTATTACAAATAACTGAAAATTCTACACCAGTTAAACAATTAAGCAGTGAATTAAATATTATTAATTCTTCAGATCCTTATGAATTATCAATCAGTAATTCTGATTTTGGATCAAATAATGATATTACTTATGAATGATATGGTTCAAAATCATCAAATTCACCATGACAAACTCCAAATTCAACATTTATTAATCCAAATGGTTGAATTAATCTTACTATAAATGGTTCATCGACTTCAGCAAATACTTTGACATTAAATCAAAATATTATTGAAGCAGGATTTACTAATTTTGCTGTAGTTATTTATTCAAATGGAAAGAAAATTGGTTTATTAAGTACATCAATTACTTATACTTCAAATACTCCTATTAGTGCTGTAAACATTTCATTTAGTGGTAAACAAGTAAAAGGTAATACAAATTATGTTTATAAATCTCAAAGTAATGATTTTTCTAGCATTAATGTAGATTTTACTTATACATCATCAAGTTCAACTTCAACAAGCAATGAAGCAATCATTAAATATTTTGGATATAATAAAACAACTAATACCAATATGCAAATAAATTCTGCTCCTGGTTTTACTTTACTAGATACTGAAACCATTACTTTAAGTTCATCAGATGGTAAAAGTTCTTATACTTTAACTGCTAATAATAGTTATTATCAACAATATTATGCAGTAATTAGTGTTGGTGATTATGTATATACAACAAGTATGATTAATAATGAAGTTACAACACTTTCACAAATACCTAGTTCATCTTCATCAACTGGTTCTTCATCAGATGGTTCTTCTTCTAGTTCAAATGGTTCATCAAATAAAACTGGATCACCTTCATCAACAACATCTGGAACAAAAACAAAAACTGCTTCAAAAATTCTTATTCCAACAATTACTGAAAAATTAAATAATTTAAATTCCAGTCAAATTTTAAGTCAAAATAGTATTTCTTCTTTAAATCAATATTTTAATGATTATAATAATTCAACATTCAAGAATAATTTGGTGAATGATTTATTATCATCAAGTTCAGTAAAAATTACTAATATTATTTACTCTGCTACAGAAATAACTTCAATTACTGTTGAAAATAATAGTAAAAGTAATGTAAATTTAGATTGAAGTGATGGTACTAGTTTATTAACTTTAACACCAAATCAAACTAAGACAATAGGAGTAAAAGTTCCTATTATTAATAGTTATTCATTTGCTAGTATGACTTCTAATTTAAATTTAACAAGTTTATATAATGGTAGTGGAAGTGCACAAAATGCTTTAAATCAATATTATAATGAAATGGATTATTATGATGGTGCAAGAGTAACTGATGTTGCTCCAATTTATGGATTTTTAAGTACAGGTTTTAATTCTAATAGTGCATATACATCATATAATCCTGCAAATGAAATTGGTTCAGCACATGCAAACGAAATAACATCAAATTCCTGAACAGTATGATATGATTCTTCTTATCCTACTCAAAATGTGCAATTATCATGAATGGCTGATATTTTAGGATATAATTCAAATGAATTTGGTGGATATTCTATTTATGTAAGTTCATATACAACTTCAAGTCCACAAACTGTAACAATTAATAAAATTAATTATTATGGGGTTTGATATAATGTTGATTATATTTTAACTTTAGGTTCAAAATTTACAATTTATAGTTGATCAGCATCACTTGGTTCAGAATAATAAATTCTACTTAAACTAAAAAATATGTTTATTCAAAAATAATTTTTCTTGTTATCTACTTAACAAAATGTTATGTTTTGAATTTAAATAAAAAAGAAGAAATTATTTTCTTCTTTTTCAAATTTGGTAAATTAATTATTGGTATTTTGATTTTCTTTTTCTTTATTGTGAGTTCAACTAAAATGATTTAAAGTATTTTCAATTTTTCTTGAAAAATGAGCAGATAACATTCATTGAATAACAACTGTTGATAACATGAAACCTAAGAATGCTCATGAAGTTTGTAAACATCTCATTCAAACTTGCAGTGTTTGAGTTGTAATAAATCCACTTGGTCTTGATGTACCATACTGTACAACTGATTTTAAATTATTAGCATCAAATCAATATCATTCATTTCCGTGTTGATATGCTATTCAATCATTTGCATGATCAACTAATCCTTGAACTCCACAAGCAACTAATGGTACTCAAATAATAAAGAAAATAGTAAATGCAGTACTTGAACCAATTTTTTGCATAAATTCTTTCATCATAAGAAAAATTCTCCTTTTTAGTATAAATTTTAATTCTACTCCTTTCTTATTGCTTTAATTTATTCATTAAAATTTTTTTAAATATTATTTATAATAAAAAATCATGATTACAAAACAGACAATATCTACAAATTATTTAAAAACTAAATATCCTTATTTTAAAGATTTTTTAGTTTGAGACAGAATTCTTGCTTTAGTTTTTTGTTTATTAACTTTTCCAGTAGTTGTATTTACTTTTTATAAAATACAAAATGGAATTTGATTTGATTCTTTGCAATATTTAACCATTCAAGGTAATTTAATCTTTTGAGTATTCTTATTACTTTATGCTTTTTTACATAACAGAAGAATTTTTAATAATAATTATTTCTTAATATGTGCATTAGCTTATATTACATTTGTAATGGTTGGATTTAATACTTTATTATTACCAAGTTATGTAAAAACTGCAGAATTTGTTTCTCCTTATACTTGAGTAAGCACAGTATGGTTTCATATGTTTAGTCCAATATGTGATATTACATTTGGTGGAATTATCTTTGGTAAAATTAAACATGGAACACCTAACTTCAAAATTGTTGGATACGGAATGATTTATATTGCATATCAATTTGTATATTTTTGTTCTTTACCATTTGTTAGTGCAAGCATAAGATACAATAATAAATTAGCAAACTATAAATATCTTGGTTTAACTGTATCTAATCATCAAGTTGGTGGAGTTGGTCAATTTTTGACTTTTAATGGAAAAGGAAATAATTTAATTAATATTAGCAACCAAATTTTAAATAATTTTAGTGGAAATAATAAAACTTTACTAGCTAATGCTATGGTAAAAAATTGATTTAGTGTTAATAACACAGCATTTGTAATTTATAAGAATAATGAACTTGTTTTTAATAAATTACCAACAACAAGTCAATTAGCACATATTTATAATAATCTAGGAATTTCTTATGGTGCAATAAGAACTATTGATGCTAATAATTTAGTTTACTTTACTAGAAATGTTTTTAGTGTATATGGTACATTAACTAATTTAAATAAAAATGTTGGTTTGTATGATATTGTTTCAATCAATAATAAAAACAAATTGCAAGAATTATTTCATGCTTTAACTAATAAATTTAACCCTAATAGTACAAGTATCAATTTATACATGCCTACATTTGGATCTTATGCTATTTTTGGTATAATCTTTGGAGCAATGTTTGCTTATTTTGTTTTGTTATGTTTTTGATGAGCAATTTGTGTTTATAGTGAAAAACAAAAGAATAAAAATTTATCAAACTAAACTAGCACATGAAATTTGAACAAAAATTCAAATTTCGTGTTTTTTATTATAATTGACTTTTATATTGAACTGGCATTATCCAGTTCAATTTTTTTTGAATGCGTATATTGTTGTAGTAATAAATATAATCAGCAATTACTTGGCTTAATTGGACAAATAACATTCTCTTAATATATAACCGATAAATTAATTCAGTTTTAAAGATACTGAATCAAAATTCAATATCATGGTTATCAAGTGAATTTCCAACTAGTGACATTGATTGAGCAGCATGATACTTGTTAAGGGTGCTTTGATATGATTTTGATGTGTAATCTGCACCATGATCAGTATGAACAATTAATTTAGCAAGTTTATGCTTAATAGCAGTAAATGAATCAATGATTAATTTTTGCAACATTGTACATTGATAATTCTCATGATTCAATTTCCTTAGTATGATGATTAATTATTATGAAAAGGTAAACAAAATTTTGTGGGGGTTCGCAGGTTCCAACTATATAAGTTACATCGCTAGCACGAATAATTTGTTTATGAGTTTTATTATCGTAATCTCTTTTTACTAAATCTGGAACCATTGCAGCTGTGTCTTTTATTGTCGAAATCTTACGTGCTACTCTGATTTCACAAGCCAAATGATTTTTGTGCATAATTCTGCTAATTTGACATGAAGAAATGGAAATTCCATACTTTGTAAGTAGACATAGAGATAAGATTTGGACAGAAAATCAAATTTCATGTCCATGTTTAACATATTCTAGATATTCTATTCATACATTTTTTGGATATTAGATTCATATAATTTGAATAATTCAAATTATTCTTTTGATGGTAATTGTTTAAACATAGAAAATAATAATCTTTTTGCTTTTTAAAGAATTATTCTGGATTTTGAATATCTATGTTTATTCTTAATTATTTTGCTATATAAAAATAAAAAAATTAAGATTTTTCTTAACTTAATATCATATTAAAATTCTTATGAAAACAAATATACAAAAAATTAATGCGTTCCAAGAATTTATATTAATTCAAAGTACCAATTAATTCTTTGTTAAAGAAAACATCAATATTTTGCTCTGTATTTACAAAAAATGATAATTTATTTAATTTAAATCACTTAAATTTGTTGTTTATAAATAATTGATCACACAATTCTTTAACATCATTATAATTAGCTTTTTTTAATGTTTGAATTTTTTGTATCAATTGTTCTTTTGTATTAATATCAAAATTTTCTTTTAAACTACTGTATGAAGTTCTTAATTGCATTAGATCATATGTATAATCACTAATAAAGATGTTTTCTTGTGGAATTTCAATTTCGTAACTGATTATTGGATTGTTTGTACTAAATCAAGTAACTTTAACTGTTCCTTCATAATTCAGTAAAATATTAAATTTATCTTGATTAATAAATTTTATAATTTCATTTAGCTTAAATTCTTCAACTTGATTTTCATTTTCATTATCATGTTCATATTTAAAAGTATCAGCTAAATAAATGCTTAATTCATTTACAACATCATTTATATTTGCTTCTTTATTTAATCTAGATATATTAAAGTCAATATTTGGAAATAAATATTTAAAAATAATTACTAATTTAAAATTATTTTCATCAATATCTTGTTTTATATAATCAATATTTGTTAAATTAATTCCATTAATTTTTTCTATAAATAAATTATTTAATTCTTCTTTATTGATAAAAGCTTCTTTATTAAAAAGATATTGTAATAATTCAATCAAAGTAGCATTAAAACCAGTATTAAATAGTAAGTTATTCAATGAACTGTATGTTTTTATACTGATATTTAGATATTTTGTTGTTTTTATTGATGGTTCATTAATGCTATAAAAATTGAATTTAAAAAAATTGTATGGGTTTTCATATTCTAAATTAATATCAAAATTGTTAAATTTTTCATTATATAAATTATTTTGTTTTAATAAATCATTAATTTTATCTTTAATTCTTGGTTTAATATCATTAATTTCATCAAAACTAAGTTGCATTAAATATTGAGTAATCTTAGAATTTTTAACAATCAATTCACTATAATTATTCAATAAATCTTCTTCTTGTTGTTCACTATAAATTTCTTTTGTTATTCTTGAACCTAAACTTAAAATATTTAATACTAAATGTATAGTTTCATTTTCTTTAGTATCATTTTGAAATTCAATATAAAATGGATTTTCTGCAACAATTTCTTTTCATTCTGCTTTATATTTAAATATTAGATATTTAAAAATATCTTGATTAGTTGGCAAAGTCTTATATTCTTTTAATAAAATATCAAAGAAATTTAGATCATTATATGTAAGTTCATTATATTCACTTGGACTAATATATTTATCACTATATTCATGATAAAGTTCACTTAATGTTATTTTGTTACTTACAAAAATATTTGAATTAGTTTTATGAGTAATTTCAATTAATAATACAGGAATATTAATATTTCTATTTCATCTTAATTCATATTCTTCAGTATTAATTGCAAATTTATTTAAGATTTCATTGACATTTTTATCATTTAAATTGTTGTTTAAAAATGCATCTTTTAAAATTTTTAAAAATTGTATGTTATAAATAATTGAAGTAAGAAACTTTTTGTCTTCAATAATTTTTCTTAAGGATAAAATACTGAACTGATTTTGTATGTTAATTTGATTATTTTTATCATAAAAATTAATTTGAACTAATGCATTTACATAATCAACATTAACAATATTTAGTTTTAAATCAAGATATTGTTCAAATCCAACTAAATCTTTTTTTCAAATATCATTTAAATAATCTTCATCATTAATCTTTGTAAAATCTGCATTCTTAATGTTATTTTTGATAATCTCATTTTTAGTTACAAATTCATTTAATAATTTTGTTTGTTCATTAATGTATGCAATATATTTACTATTTAAATGTAATAATATTTGAAACTGTTCATCTAAATCTCAATTTATTTGCAATGTAAACTCTTCTTTTAAATAATCAATTGCAACAATATTAATTTTTAAAGCAGTTAATTTAATAAAAGGATTTTGTAAAATTGGTTTGATTAATTGATTTAAAGTATTATCAAAAACTTTTCCATTAATTACTTTAAAGTTTAATGATGATAAATATGAAGTAACATTTTCATCATTAAATTGTTTAGTAATAAGATTTTCACAATTTTTTAAAATATCTTGTCAATTATCAAAACCTTTAAGATTAAATTCTTTTGAAACATCATGACTCAATGTCAATTTGAATTTAATCATTCCAATATCTTTAAAATATTCTAATACTTGATAACTTTTAAAATATGAATTATCAATTCCTTTAGGTCAATTGATAATTAAAAAATTAGGTAAACTATAAACTGGAATTTCATTTCTTGATAAATAGTTAGTATTAGTAATTCTAAAACTTCTTGGATTTAATAATTCAAGAATTTTTTGTTCAATTTTAGTTTGTTGTTTAGTATCATTCTTATTATTATTTATTTCATATCAAGAAATGTTTCTTAATAATGAATAATAAATTTTTTTTAAAAAATTATTTTTCATATAAAAATTATATTTAATTTCATTATTTTTTATTATCTAAAAATTTTTGTCATTTTTGAAAGAAATAAGCAATATTACTTTTAGATACATAATTATTTTGTTTAAGTTCTTTATTGATTGTATTTGCTAATTGACTTAAAGAAGAATTTTTATATTTGATTCTATAATTTAGAATAATTTTTTCTTTATCTTTTAATTCATCTTCAAGATTTAATTTCTTAATTTTTTTAATTAAATTTAATTGATGTTCATTTGATAAGTTTGTTTTTAAACTATTTGATATATCTAAGTTTTCTCAACGTTGCAAATAATTACTTGAATCTTTTTCAATACGTTTATCTTCAAGTTTCATCATACTATCAATTGCTTTTAAACCTTTTAAGAAGTCTGAAATATCATCAATTTTTTTTATATAAAACAAACAATAATTATCTCTAATTAAATTTTTAAATGGTAGTTTATGTTTCATGAAATAATCAATAAAAATATTAAATAATTCATTTGCTTTTAATTTAAGTTCTAAATGATAAGTGTTTGATTTTAAATCACTAATACTTCCACTTTTTAAAAATCAACCAATTAAAAAAAATCAAAAATCTTGCTTATTTAGTTGATTGTTTTGAATATTTAATAAAACTTCATTAATTTCATTTTGAAAAAGATCAGTATTCTTATTTTTTTTAATCAATAAAGAAATCGTGTTATTTTTTTTAATTAATTCTTCTTTTTTAAACTTTAAGTTTTTAGATAATATATTTAAAATAAAATCAGAAATCAAATTAAATTTAAAATTGACTTTAGTTGTATTTAACAAAAAATCTTGGAAGAAAAAACCATATAAAATCAATTTTTCTTCTTTTAATGAATATTTTTGAACAATTAATTCATGTTTAATGATTTTAGTAAAATTATCAACTTCAGTAATTGGCATTTTTATTTATATAATCAATAGCATCAAGTGCTGCAATTGTACCATCACTATTTGCTGTTGTTATTTGTCTGTAATTGTTTTGTGTAACATCTCCAATCGCATACAATCCAGGGATTTTAGTTCTTTTTGATTGATCAGTTATTACTTGTTTTTGTTCATTTAAAATATCTAAGTTTGTTAAGAATTGGGTATTTGGATTAAAACCAATGTAAGGAAAAATACATGCTACATTTAGCAATCTTTCTTCACTTGTATCAACATTTTTAATAATTAAACCAGTTATGTTTTGTTCTCCGACATATTCTTTAGCAACATAAGGAGTTAAGATTTCAATATTTTCTTTATTTTTTATTTGATTTAATAAAATTGCTTCACATCGAAATTCATTTCTTCGATGCACTAAATAAACTTTATTACAAATATTTGCTAAATATAAAGATTCTTGTGCAGCACTATTTCCACCACCAATTACAACTACATCTTTATTTTGATATAAACTTCCATCACAAACTGCACAATAACTTATGCCTTTATATTCAAATTTATCTTCATTATTCAATCCTAATTTTCTTTCTTTCATTCCTGTTGCAATAATTACAACTTTAGCATAATAAGTTTCATTCTTTTTAGTTTTAACAATGAAGATATGGTTTGTTTCATCTTTATTGATGCTTTCAACTCAACCATACTTATATTGTGCTTTTAATTTGTTTGCTTGTTGAAACATATTTAATGCTAAATCAGCACCAACAATTGTTTCAAAACCTGGATAGTTTTCAATTTTATCTGTACTTGTAACTTTTCCTCCAGGAGTACTTCCTTCAATAAAACATACTTTTAAATCAGCTCTAGCACCATACATAGCTGCAGTTAAACCACTAGGTCCTGCACCAATAATCAAAATATCATATCTAGTTTCTTCACTAGGAATATTAAGTTTTAACATAAATTATTTGAATCCTTTAATCAACTAAATTTTAATTATTTCTATAATCAAAATCTGCATAATAGTATTTTAAATCTTTAGTTCGATCATATGCTTTTAATGATGATAAATATAATTTAATTCTTTTGATATTCTTATCAGTTTCTTCTAATTTAGTATTTAGTGTACTTAAACTAATTCTTTGATTTTTATTTAATTGAAGACTTTTCTTTTGATTCAATAATTGCATTTGTTTTAATTTATAAAAACTCATTGCAAATGGATAAGCAAATTTTTGTAAAAGAAAACTTCATATTTTATAAGTTCTTGCTTTATAAACATATAGATTTACAAAAACAAACCCAATTACACCAAAAATAATAAATAAGCAAGCAGTAACATAATCCTTGTCATATCCAAATTTCATTAAACTATATCCATTACTTCCATAAGGAATATCTCTTTCATCAATAAAATCAAATCCATATCGATTTAATTCCATCCCACTTCTTATGATTCCATACCCTATGAAATATCCACAAGCCAAAGAACCTCTTTTTATCCATCTAATTCTTTCTATAACAAAATATAATAATGCTCAAAGCATAATATCACCAAAAGATTCATATAAGAAAAATGGTTGATAGAAGTTTGCTAATTCTGGTAAATTAACATAAGTTGCTTGCTGTGGAATGATGTACATATTATCAAATACACTAGGAATCATATATGCTAAAAAATCAAGATTGTTTGCAGTTGTTAAATCTCCAAACACCTCATGATTAGTAAAGTTTCCCCATCTTCCTACTGCTTGACCTAATACTATTAAAGGAACAATAGCATCAGCATAAATTCAACTACTTGTTCTTTTTAAAGTTTCTATACCTTGCTCATTAATTACTCTTACACTATATTTTGCTCTTTTTAAGATTAATGGAAATCATATTAAAGCAATAATGACATCAAGAATAACCCCTCCTAAAATTGCTAATCCAGCAATTCCACCAGCTCCATCTCCTCCAAAAAATTGCAAAAAAGCATCTCAAGGATTAGGTGTTGTAAACTTGGCATCTCCAATAATATAAGATCAACATCTAGCACCTAATATTGCACCAGGAATAGCCATAATTGCATATCAAAAAAAAGGTTCATATGAAACTTTATAGTAATAATGCATTTTAATACAACCAATAATGATTGCTATTAAAAAACCTAATAAATAAGTAATTGCATATCAATGTACATCTAAATGTCCTAAATAGAAAGCAGTTTGAACAGGATTTGAGTGTACACAACTACCATGAACATCAAAAGTTATCATATGTTCATTTTATCATTTAATATATAATTTTTTTATAGTGAAAAATGAAGAAATATAAATATTTATTTTACCAATATAAAAATAAAGAAATTCCACAAAATTACCTTTCATCTATTAAAGAACTATTAGATGAAGATTGAATTTATGACACACTAAACCCACAATATATTTTTAGTCTTGGAGGAGATGGAACTTTTTTATATACTTTTAATCATTTTTATAATCAAACAATAAAATTAATTGGTATAAATACTGGAACTTTAGGGTTTTATACTGCTGGAAGTTATGAAGAATTAAAAAATAATAAGAATTTTTTGTTTTCTTTAATTTCACAAGAAAATTATTTTCATCCTTACATTTTAAAAACAGAATTTTATGATATGCAAGATAATTTATTACAAACCTGTGTAAGTTTAAATGATCTTGTTATTCAAAATCCTTTTACTTTAAAAGGCAAAATCTTAGTAAATGATCTTGAATTTTTAAATTATGCTGGCACAGGTTTAATTTTTAGTACACCAACTGGTTCTACTGGAATTAATAAATCAAATAACGGACCAATTTGTTTCTCATCATTAAATCTTTTTTGTTTAAGTTTTATATTACCAATTAATAACAAAAAATATCTAAACATCACAAATCCTTTTTTGTTTGATGATAAAGTTGAAATTACTTGAATAATAAATGAAGGTGATCAAACTTGAGAATTAATTTGTGATGGAGATTTTATAAGATCAAATAAGTTAAAACAAACAAAATATATTAAAATTAAACTTTTAAAAGCAAAATGTGAAATCTTTATGAGCAATAGCATTAATGATGTTTTAAAAAGATTAAAAAATTGTTTTTAGTATATTTTAGGAGATAAATATGGCAAATAATGATAAGAAAAAAATTAGTATGAAAGCAAAAGTCTTAAATTTTTTGTCATTTGGACATTTAAAAAGAAAAGCACAAATGCAAAACAACCAAGGTAATGATTTTAATGTAAAAAAAGATTTTAATATTGATACATTATTTTCTTTACTAAATGGTCCACAAAATTTACTTGAATTTAAAATGATGAGTGATAGTTCACTAAAACTAACCTTAAAAAATCTTAATAATTTAGATATTGATCATTTAAAACAATTTTGTGATGCAATTGGAATTATGAAATCAAATAACACCATTACAATAATTACAAAAAGTGCAAAATACTTATATCAAATTCTTGAAGATGCAAGAAAATAATAAAGAAACTAAAAGAAAAAGACATCAATTAAAAACGGTTTTATTTGATGTATTTGTAGTTTATTTAATTTGTATTTTTCTTGGTTTTATTGGTACATTAATTTACTATATAATTACAAAACATTTTACATACATGACAGGATGAATTTTTCCAACTTGTTTTGTAATTCTTGGTTTATATTTACATCAAAAAATTCCTGATTATTTGTTATGAAAAGCTAAAGAATATGGAGAACACGCTACTAAACCAAAAGGTTTTATGGCAATTAGTAGTTTTCTTTATATTTTTTGTTATTTTTTGTATGTGATTCCATTCATTATTATTTGAGCAATCAGTGTGAATTATAATGTTTCATTGTTAAATGAAGATGGTTGATTTAATATTTATTGTTCTTTAGCTAGCACGTTTCTATTATTAATATTATTATTTATGGTAAAATTTTTGCGTAATTATTTTATTATTAAGAAAAAATAGAAAAAAATTACTTAATTTTTAATTTTTTTAATTTGGAGGATATAGTGCACATTGAACCTGTTTTAACTAGTGCATCAAGTATAAATAAAGTTTCACAAATGTCTAATGTCATTCAAAATAAGACATTAGCACTAGGAACACTATCTGGATGGGCACATGAAGGTGCAATTAGTGTTTTTGACCAAAATGTAATTTTAACAATTATTGTCACTTCACTTTTAATGATTGTTATTTCAATTGTTTTTTATATAAAAACTAAGAAGTTACAACCAAATGAAGCACCTAAAGGAATTGTTTTATTATTTGAATGATATTGTGAAGTCATTGAAGTAATGACAGTAGAGATGTTTGGAGCTGCTGGAAATCAATATAAAAAAATTGCTCCATATTTTGCTTTTTTACTCTTTTATTTCTTTTTTGGAGATATTATAGGAGTTTTTGGATTTGCTGAGTTAGCACAAAACTATACCATTCCACTAACTAATGGAATTATTTGTTTAATTGGAATTTTTTATTTAGGCATAAAGCATCAAAGATGATTATTTTTAAGACACTTTTTCTTTAAGTTTAAATATCATGGAAAAGTTATTCCAGTAATGATTAATCCACTTGAAATCATTGGGATATTCACTCCAATTATTTCACTAACATTCAGATTATGAGGCAATATTTTTGCTTCAGTAATTGTCATATCTTTTTGTTATATAATTGGTCAATTAATTGGACCAAATGATGGAAATGTTGAAAGTTCGCTAAATACTCCAGGTCTAATTATTGTTGGTGGATTTATCTTAGCACCATTACCACACATGTTATTTGATTTATTCATAGATCCAATACAAGCTTATGTGTTTGTTGTATTAAATATTACTTATTGATCATTGAGGGCAAATGGTGAAGAAGCTATTGAAATGCAAGAAAAACTTGAAAGAAAACAAGCATTAAAATTAGCTAAAAAACAAAATTTAAATCAAGTTTTAAATACAAATAATTAATTATTAGAAAAATTTATATAAGGAATTTACATATGTTATTACCAGATCTTAATACTTTATTAGATATTAAACAATCTGCTTCAAATTTAATTGCAGATTCTCATCACATTATTCATCATTCAGATACTATTGTTTTAGCTGATGATGCTAGAAGATCAGCAAAAGATGCAAATCCAGCAGCTAGAGCTGGATGTTATATTGGTGCTGGTTTGGCTATGACTGGAGCACTAGGAGTAGGTTTTGGACAAGGTTATGTTGGAGGAAAAGCTGCATTAGCTGTTGCTAAGAATCCTGATGAATATTCAAGAATTCGTACAATGATGCTAATTGGTGCTGCGATTGCTGAATCAAGTGCAATTTATGCTTTAATTATTGCTATCTTATTAATATTTGTTGCTCCACATTTATAGTTTTTGACAATGAAACAAAAAAGAAATAGCAAAGAAAGGAAAATTACATGACTAATATAATAGACTTAATTGGTTCATTGCAAGAAGTGCATAGTAATTCAACCCAACATCTTGAAACCTTAACTCATACTCATAAAATTGCAAATTTAGTAGCAACAACATCTACAGCAAATGATTCTACTGTTAGTTCAACAAACTTATTTACTCCAGGATTTGGTGCAGGGATTGGAGCAGGATGTGCTATGCTTGGTGCAACAGGAGTAGGTATTGGACAAGGTTATGCTGCAGGTGAAGCCGTTGAAGGATTAGCACGTAACCCAAAAATGGAATCTAAAATCCGTATGACAATGTTAATTGGTGCTGCGATTGCTGAATCAAGTGCAATTTATGCATTAATTATTTCAATCTTATTGATTTTTGTAACTGGTGCATTTAATTAGGATAAATAAAAATGAAAAAAGAAAAAAATCCAAATTTAGAAAATATCAGTAATAATCTTCAAGCAGTAGATATTTTACCTAATTACATCACTGATTTAATTGAAGAAGAATTAAGTAATAATCCAGTTTCAGAAGATGGTACTATTTTTTTAGATGATAAATTATCTGCTGAAATTAATAAGAAATTAGACAATACTCCATCATTAACTTATTTTTCTAAAGTTTTAGATAAAAATATTTTATTAGTTGGATATTATGCTCCTAATTTTGTTGAGATTAAAAATAAAAATCAATTCTTAAGTAATGTAACTTTAAATGAACGTAAAGAAATGATTCAACATGTTTATTTTGAATTACCTTTATCTGAAAATAAATTAGATAAAAAAGAATTCGAAGAAATGCAAGAATCATCTAATAACCCTTTATCTGCAAAAGAAATATATGCAAAAAGTATCAGTAAGTTAGAACAAATTCTTGATAGAAAAAGCATGAATAAAGAAGGTTATATCTTTTTAAATGAAAATGAAAGAGATGAACTTGGTGAAGACTTCTTATTAAATACAAGAAAATTGCATTTAGAAGAGTATGCAAATATGATTAATATTGCTTGTGTAAAACCAGATATTGAAATAGAAATGGAAAAAAGATATGCTGAATATAGTTTTGATGCTTTAAATAAATTTAAACATTTAAACACAGTTATATATCCTTTGTTTCCAAATCAAAAAGTTAAAGGTAGAGAATATAAAGCTGGACTTCAAAAAACAGATAAAAAACAAATGCCAATGATTTTTTGAATGTTAATTTGTTCAGTTTGTTTTGCTGCTTCAATTTGTATTATTATTTGAACATTTGGCTTTGTAGTTCCAACTACTGCTACAACGGGAATTTTTTATAATCCAAATCCTCCAGTTGATGGTGCATTAGTTATTCAATCATTATTTCCAAATGCTTGAACATTTTTAAGTCATATTGCTGCATCCATCACAACATTCTTGTTTGTATTTTTATTTGGTTGAAGACCAATGAAGCAAATGTTAGAAAAAAGGCATCAATATATTGCTAATCAAATTTCTAGTGCTGAAAAATTAAATAAAGAAGCTGATATTAAATTAGAATATGCAACAAGACAAGAATTATTAGCATATGCAAAATCAAATGAAGTTTTTGAAAATGCAATTAGAGATATTAATCTAAAAAAAGAAGCAGCTGAAAAAGAAATTAAATTAGAAGCAGCACAAATTAGACAAAATGCCATGAATGATGCAATTAAAATTCATGAAAATCTAAAGACACAAATTAATGATGAAATTGTTAATAACTCTTTGCAAATAGCAAGTGAATTATTAAAAAGAAATATTTCAAATGATGATAATCAACAATTTGTAAATGACTTTATCAGAAACTTAGAAAGTAATAAACAAGATGATTAATGAAAAGAAAGTAAGTCAAGCTTTAGCAGTAGCAATGTCTAGTTTGGCTTTTGAAGATCATGCAGATGAAGCATTATATGAAGATTTGTGTTTAATTAAAGCTTTTAACAATACTAATAATGATTTAATTAATTTCTTAAAAAATCCATGAATTAATAAGGCACAAAAAATTGATGATGTCATGCAATTAAAAAATGTTTTTAATTATGATAAAACTGTTAATTTATTAGCAATCATGATAAAAGCAAATATTTCATACATGTTAAATAAAACTTTTAGTTTTTTATTAAAATTACTAGAAGAACGTTTAGGAATTGTAGAATTAAAAATTTATTCAACATTTGTATTAACTGATCTTCAAACTAAACAAATTGAAGATGCAATTAAAAATAATAAAGACTTACTTCCAAATAATTTTAAAGAATTTAAAACTACAAAAGAAATAGATGTAAGTTTAATTGGAGGAATTAAAGTAATCATTAATTCTAAAGTTATTGATAATTCATTAATCCAAAAATTAAGAAGTACAAAAGAAGCAAATAAAATCTACCAAAATACTAAAGCAAAGGAGTAATATATGAGAACGATTGATTTAAATAAATTTTCATCAATTTTAAAAGAACAAATTAAGAGTTTTTCTAATGAAGTACAAGAATCAGAAAATGGAAAAGTTATAAGTATAGGTGATGGTATTGCATATGCAAGTGGTCTTGATAATGCAATGCTTGATGAATTAGTTACTTTTGAAAATGGTACAGTAGGAATGATTCTTAATTTAGAAGCTGATTATGTTGGTATTGTTTTATTTGGTAAATATGATGATATTAAAGAAGGACAAGTTGTAAAAAGAACTAAAAGAGTAGTTGAAACTGCAGTTGGTGATGCTATGATTGGTAGAGTTGTTAATGCTTTAGGTTTACCAATTGATGGAAATGGTCCAATTAAAGCAGATGGATATATGCCTGTTGAAAAAATTGCTCCTGGTGTTATGACTAGAAAAAGTGTTGATGTTCCTATGGCTACAGGAATTTTAACAATTGATGCAATGATTCCTATTGGTAGAGGTCAAAGAGAATTAATTATTGGAGATCGTCAAACAGGAAAAACATCAATTGCAATTGATACAATTATTAATCAAAAAGGCAAAGATGTTTTGTGTGTTTATGTTGCAATTGGTCAAAAAAATTCTTCTATTGTTCAAGTTACAGAAGAATTAAAACAACGTGGAGCATTAGAATACACAACAATTGTTAGTGCAAGTGCTAGTGAACTTCCAGCATTAAAATATTTAGCACCTTATACAGGAGTAACAATTGCTGAATATTGATTAAATAAAGGCAAAGATGTTCTAATTGTTTATGATGATTTATCTAAGCATGCAGTAGCATATAGAACATTATCATTATTATTAAGAAGACCACCAGGTAGAGAAGCTTATCCTGGAGATGTGTTTTATTTACATTCAAGATTATTAGAACGTGCTTGTAGACTTGATGCTAAATATGGGGGAGGAAGTATTACTGCTTTACCAATTATTGAAACTCAAGCAGGAGATATTTCAGCATATATTCCTACAAATGTAATTTCAATTACTGATGGTCAAATATTTACTCAAACTAAATTATTTAACAGTGGACAACGTCCAGCAATTGATGCTGGATTAAGTGTATCAAGAGTTGGTTCAAGTGCACAAATTAAATCAGTTAAACAAGGTGGAGGAAGTTTAAAACTTCAATTAGCACAATACAGAGAATTAGAAGCATTTAGTCAATTTAGTAGCGATCTTGATCCAGAAACTAAAAAAACATTGGAACAAGGTAAAAGAATTATGCAAATTCTTCGTCAACCTAATAATTATCCATATGATCAAGTTGATGAAGCAATTATTTTAATGAATGTTAAACAACGTTTTATTAAATGAATTCCTGTAAATGAAATTATTAATTATAAGAATGGTTTAATCCAATATTTTGCTCAATCAGAATTAAGAAAAGAACTATTAGAAAAAAAGGCATTTAGTGATGATTTGTTAGCAAAATTCAAAGATGCTTTTAAAGAATATACCAAGTCTTTTGTTTTACAATTAAAAGACTATAAAGCATCTCAATATGGAGATGTAAGAGAATTAGGATTATAAACAATGGAATCATTACACTCCTTAAAAAGAAAAATCCAATCTGTTAAAAAAACAAGTAAGATTACTGAAGCTATGAAATTGGTTTCTATTGTGAAACTAAAAAGAGAAAGAGAAAGACTTTTAAAAATTCAGGATTATTACAATGAGTTTTATAATGTAGTTTCATCAATTGTTGATTCTGTAGATGATTTGAAATTTCTTGAACACAAAAATGCAAAAGATGCTACTTTATATGTTGTTATAAATTCTAGTTTGGGATTATGTGGTGCTTATAATAACAACATTAATAAAGCAATTTTAAGTGTGTTAAAACCAAATGATCAATTAATTCTTTTGGGTAAAAAAGCATTTAGTTATTATAAAAACCATGAACTAGGATCGCAAATTCTAAATCAGATTGATTTGACTGATAATCAAATTAATATGGATGAAGTGCAAGCAATTAGATCAATAATCTTAGAATTGTTTCAAAATGGCAGTGTAAATAAAGTAAAAATTGCTTATACTAAATTTGTTAATGCAATGAAATTTGATCCTAATATTGTTTCATTATTACCTTTAGATAAAGAATTATTAAAAACTAAAAAAGTTGAAAAATTAAATTTAGCAAAAGTAGAATTTTTACCAAATGAACAAGAATTAATTAATGCCTTAATTCCTTCTTATATTGATACTTTTTTATATGGTGCATTAGTTGAATCAAAAGTTTGTGAGTTTGCTTCAAGAAGAAATGCAATGGATGCTGCAACAAATAATGCTAATGATTTAACTGACAAATATAATTTAAAATTTAATAAATTAAGACAAGCAAAAATTACTGCTGAAATTATTGAAATGATGTCTGGTCAAAATGAATAAGGAGTTTATTATGGAAAATCAAAAAGAAAATATTGGATATGTTTATCAGGTTCTAGGACCAGTAGTTGATGTGAAATTTACTAATGGAACTTTACCAAGTATTAATGATGCATTAATTATTAACTTAACTCCTAATGAAAATAATGAAAACCAAAAGAAATTAACTTTAGAAGTTGCACAATTAGCAGGAGATGATATTGTTAGATGTATTTCTATGGGTTCAACTGATGGATTGCAAAGAAATATGGAAGTTGTTGCTACACAAAAAGCAATTTCAGTTCCTGTTGGTAAGGAAGTTTTAGGAAGAATTTTTAATGTTGTTGGTGATGCTATTGATGATAAACCATTTGATGAAACAAATGTTACAAAATGATCAATCCATAGAAGTGCTCCAACATTTGAAGAACAAACTGTAGCAACTCAAACTTTTGAAACTGGAATTAAAGTTATTGATCTTTTATTACCTTATGCTAAAGGGGGAAAGATTGGATTATTTGGTGGAGCAGGAGTAGGAAAAACTGTTTTAGTTCAAGAATTAATTCATAATATTGCTAGTGAACATGGTGGATTAAGTGTTTTTACTGGTGTTGGAGAAAGAACTAGAGAAGGAAATGATCTTTATTTTGAAATGATTGAAGGTGGAGTTATTGATAAAACTGCATTAGTATTTGGACAAATGAACGAACCACCTGGAGCAAGAATGAGAGTTGCTTTAAGTGGTTTAACAATGGCTGAATATTTTAGAGATCATGATAAACTAGATGTTTTATTGTTTATTGATAATATCTTTAGATTTGTACAAGCAGGTAGTGAAGTTTCAGCATTATTAGGAAGAATGCCAAGTGCAGTTGGATATCAACCAACTTTAGCATATGAAATGGGAATTTTACAAGAACGTATTACATCTAATAAAAATGGAAGTATTACTTCAGTTCAAGCAGTTTATGTTCCTGCTGATGACTTAACTGATCCAGCTCCTGCTACAACTTTTACTCACTTAGATGCAAAAACTGTTTTAGATAGAAACATAGCATCCTTAGGATTATTTCCAGCAATTAATCCATTAGAATCAAGTTCAAGAATGTTAGATCCAAATATTGTTGGAATTGAACATTATACAATTGCTTCAAAGGTTTTAGCAATTTTACAAAAATTTGAAGAATTACAAGATATTATTGCAATTTTGGGAATGGATGAATTATCTGATGAAGATAAATTAACAGTTGCTAGAGCAAGAAGAATTAGAAATTTTTTAACTCAACCTTTCTTTGTTGCTGCTAAATTTAATGGAGTAGATGGTCAATATTCAAAATTAAGTGATGCAATTGCTGGATTTAAAGCAATTGTTAATGGTGAAGTTGATTATTTACCTGAACAAGCTTTTTTATATTGCGGAACTTTACAAGATGCAATTAATAAAGGTACAAAAATGTTAGAAGATAACAAACAAGAAGAAGAAAGAAAAAAACAAGCAGAAGCAGCAAAAACAGTAAATGTTACTACAAACCAATCTTCATCTTCTCAACCTACTAAAGCATAAAATTCTTTTTTACTTAATGATTAGATACAATGAAAGATAATTTATATTTAAAAATAATTACACCAGACGGAATTAAATACGGTGAATATATAAAAATTGCAACAATAGAAACAATCTCAGAAGGTTTTGAAGGTTTCATGTATAAGCATTTACCAATGGTTTCAGAAATTACAATTGGTCAAATGGCAATTACTGATTTAGATGGTAATAAACGGATTGCTGCAGTTTCTGGTGGATTTATTTATAATGATGGAAATGAATTAAAAATTCTAACCCCATATTTTGAATTCATTGATTTAGTAGATAGAAATCAGATCTTACAAAATATAAATACAATTAAACAAAAAATTAGTGAAGAAAAGAATGAAAATAAATTAAGAACTTTAAATATTGCTTTAAAAAATGAAAATAATAAATTAAAAGCAATTGATAATGTTTATAAAAATAATCAACAAAATTCTTAATAATTTTACTTTTATTATATAAATAAATATTATGATTATTTTGTAAAAAGCTAATCGCTGAGAAGTTATTTTCTTAGAGGAAAGTCCATGCTTGCATAAGCTGCGATGCTTATAAATGTTTATGTAGTCTGTAAAAAATCAAGGACTAGCACATTAATTTGTGACGACGAAGAAGATCTAAAATATCAAAAGATATCATGATTGTATTCATAAAGTGCCACAGTGACGAAATTCTTAGAAATAAGAAAGTGAAACGTTGGTAAACTCCATAAGCAAGAAACCTAAATTATGGTAAGGGAATTAGAAGAATAGAATTGAATATTCAACTGAACAACTTTAATAGTTGTAGATAAATGATTAGCATTATTGTTTTTCAATAATACAGAACATGGCTTATTTTTACAAAGATAAATACAAATGGATTTTGATTCATTTGTATTTTTTATTACTTAAGATTTACAATAAGAACTTTTTAATTTGATTATTATTTAATTATTAATATTCTTGATAAAGAAAACAGCTTATTTTTTAAATATAATATATGTGACAAGATAAATGAATAAGAAGAAAATAATAAAACTATGTGGTGCTAGTTTATTTGGTTTATTTTTAATTGTTGCTGCACCAATAGCAATTGTATCTTGCTTAAGTCATAATAAAGAAGTAAAAAAAGACTTAAGCAATGATGATAACCAACAGTTTATTAAAAACAATTTAATTCAAGTTCCTTCATCTTTTATTATCAATTCATTAGTTAAAACTAATAATTCTCAAATTCCTTCAACATCAAATTTAATAAGTTATATTAATAAAAATGATGATTTAGTTACAAATGTTATCTTAAATTTTGTTATAAACCAGAAAATTATTAATCATAAAGTTATAACATTACCAAATAATCAAAATATAACTAGTATTAAAGAATGAAATAATTTTATTAACAACAATAAAAATTATTTTTTATTCTTTAATTTTTATTTATCTAATAATTTATTAAATTTCAATATAAAGATTAATAACATAAATCAATCACAAAAAGGAAGCATAATTTATAATCTAACAACTTTAGAACTTGCTAATTATCAGTTTGAATTAAGTATGAAACAAAGTCAATTAAATACTGTTAATGAAGATTTAATTAGTATAAATAATGAAGTTACAAAAGATAATACTAACTTAAATCAATTAAAGAATATGTTATTAATTTATCAAAGCAATTTAAAAGTTGCAAATAATAATTTAAAAACTGCTTTAGCAAATTTTCCTTATCTAACTTATATTAATGATTCATATGATCAAAATGATATTCCATTATGAAATGACTATATTAAGTCTTTGAACAATACTAATCCAACAAAACAGGGATGAATTGAATATTATATAAAGAACTCTTTAATTGTTCCTACAAATTCCCAAACTTTATATAACAATTATAATGAAGCATTAATGAATGTAAATAATATACAAACTAAGATTAAAAATATAGATAATCAAATTTCACTATTAAATAACACGTTGCTATCAATTAATAATACTATTTTGTCATATAAAAATACTATTAATAATATTAAAAGTGAAATTAATAATTTATCATTAAATATTAAAGCACTAACTATAAGTCAAAATAAAGAAGCAATGAATAACTAATTTTTATAAAAATCTAACTATTTATTTTCAATAATGAATTGTTTTTGTATATCAACAATTTTTTTAGTATTTTCATCAATTGTTAAAATTACAGCACAAAATTGATAAATACCATTTGCACTAGAAATATAC
>JAGBPV010000004.1 GCA_017633195.1 bacterium | reverse complement strand
GTTTAATTAAAGAACCATTGCAAGGATTATTTAAAAAGAATTACATGAATATAGAAGATTATGAAGTATTTTTTGCACTTCATGAAAATACAGATAATAAACATATTCATTTAGGATTTTTTGAAAAAGAAGCAACTAATTACAACATTAAAACTAGTCAACCAATTTTTAAATATAAGGGTTTGTTAGCAGATAGTGAAACAAAAGAACTAAAAGAATTTGCACAAGACATACTAAAAGAAACTGATTCTAAATACTATGCAATGATGATTGATTACAGAAAACAAGTTGTGCAAATGTCTAGGATGTTATTAAGACAAAATCTGAATGATGAGTATGGTAAATTAGTTTCAACATTTATAGAAAAAGATATTCATACATTTAAGTTTAAAAATTTAGATGAAGATACACAAAATCAAGTCTTAGATTTAGAAAACAAATTAGTTAATAGTAATCAGGAATTAAAAAAGTGTTATCAAGAATATTTCAATACTTTAAATCAAATTTATGAAATTAAACAAACAAGAAATGAAGCATATAACATGCAAAATAAAAACACTGATTTAAATAATTGATTAGAGCAAGAAAAAGATGATCTAAATGTAAGAATTGCAAATGGAATTTTAAAAGAAATTAAAAATAGCATTCCATTTGAAGCTGAAGAAAATACTGCTGAAGATTCGTTGCTAAAAAATATTGAAGAAGATATTAAGCAAAATCAAAGTTTTAAAATTCAAAAAACAATGGTATCAATTGCTAAAAATCCAGGTAATACAGTTGATTATTTAAACAAAATGGATTATGAAAAGAATTATAAGCAGTATAGTACTTCAAACAATTTAAATAAGACTTTAAAAGTACTAAAAGATGCTTTTGAACAGATGAATAAAGATGCAATTAATGCATATAAAAAATTAATGCAAGAAATTGAGAATGAAATGTCAAAAGGATAAGAAATGAAAAACAACATTGTTGTATTGGTTGATAGAAATACACTAATACAAGTTGAAATAGATACACAAGATTTTCTGGATTTTTTAAAAACAAAAAATCCACACGACAAATTTAATGCAAGTGAATTATTTGCATATTTAGAAAAAAATAAAAAATAAGGAGAAAAAATAATGAAAAATTTAATTTTAGCAAGCACTAATAGTGCAGTTAGTCAACAAACTTTTACTCCATTAGCAGAATGGGTTTGACAAGTAGCTAATGCAATATTAATTGTTTTTGGAGTTATAGCAGGTATTTTTTTAATTTTTGTTTTAGGTTATTATTTTATTTTGTTAGCAAAACACAAAGATCCTGAAGAAAGAAAAGAAATTTTAGGTAAATTTTTATGATGAGTGGTTGGAGCAGTAGGAATTATAGTTGTATGTAGTATTAGTAACATATTATTCCCTTTAATCGAAGGACATATGATGTTCGCACCAATAACCAATAGTAGTTCTAGTAGCAATAGTTAGAACAAGAAAGAAAGATAATTATTATGTTGTCAATAGGACAATTAATTCTTGCTGGTCTTCTTAAGTTTGTTTGAATAATTTTCATTGAAGGACCATTAACTATTGTTTCATATGTTGCTGATGCAATTAAATACTTAACACAAGGTATTTTATGAAATGTCTTTTTTGATACTAATGGTACTTATAAAAATGGCGTAATTACTCCACCAAATATTAATGATGTAAAAATTCCATGAATCTTTATTGGATTTGTAATAATTGCTGTATTTATTGGTTTCTTGGTTTTTATATGACAAATTATCAAAGTAATTATTACAAAAACAAAAGATACCAAAGAACAAAAACAAGGAATTATTCATGCTTTTAAATTCTTTATTTTAGGATTTTTAGTTTGCTTTAGCATTGCTGCATTTTTCTTTTGCATTGTAGCAATAATGGGATTTTTAAGTGAAGCTATTAATTTAGCATTTACTGGATCAACTGCTCAAGGTGGAATAAGTGATTTCTTGTATTTGTTAGGTGCTCCACAAGGATTTACAGGACCTGTACCAAGTAGTTTTGCTCCCCCTGATGATTGAGTTATCTTAAAATACAATTTCTTTGTACAAGTTCTTGGGACATGATTTGCTTTATTTGCATTATTAGTAGTTTCATGAGTAATTATGTTAAAGATGGCTGAGTTGTTCTTCTTAATGCTAATTAGTCCATTTTTAGCATTTAGTATGCCATTAGATGATGGTAAAAGAATGGTGTTATATAAAAACATGGTGATATCAAAAGCACTTGTTATTTTAGGTAATTTAGTAATGTATTATGTTTACATTATTTTAATTTCTTTGATACATTCAACAATTGATAATAGCACTTGATTTAATGCTAATGGTGGAAGTATTGCAAAAGGAATTGTTGAGTTAGCATTTATTGCTGGAAGTAGTATGGCAGTATTTAGTGCATCAAGTATTATTGCTTCATTTGTTGGTGAAGGATTTGGTTTAAGAGAAGGAATGGATACATTCAGAGGCTTTATGGGTCTTGCAGGAATGGGGGGTGCAATGGGATTAGTTGCAAAAGGATTCTCATCTCCATTTAGAAGTGTATCAAGATTAACTAAATTAGGTAAACAAGGTGTAAAGAAAAAACATGATATTGCTCATGACAAGATTGATAGACAAATGTCTGAAGGAAAAATGACAAAAGAAGAAGGTATACTTGCTCATGAAAAAGTTGGTAAACATTTTTGAAGAAAGAAAATGCTAAATAGTATTAAAGCTACTCCAGAAGGTTTAGCAAAATCTAATTATTTCAACAGTAAATCTAGTGTATTTGGAGCATACAGAAAACCTGAACTACAAAAAGAAGAAGATAAAAAGAAAACTGAAGATAATTCTTCAAAAAATAAAGAAGGTGAACAATAAAATGATTAATCCAGACAATTTAATTCCAAGAAGTTTATTTAATTCAAGATTATTAATATACAAGTCTTTAACACTTAAAGATGTTGCATATATTATTGTTTGTTTAATCATTGCTGCATGTTTATCATTTAGCTTTAGTAAAATTGATATTTTATTTAGAATTGTAATTTTTATTTTTATTGGTCTTTTTTTACTATTAGGATTAATCAAACTAACTAAAAGAGACATAAGAATTTATCAATTTATTGCTTTATTTTTTATTTTTGTTGTGAATAAGAAACAATATTATGCAACTAAAAATAATTACAAAAATAACTTAGATTTTTTAACTTGAGATTGTGATGGTATACAAATAAAGGATAAAAAGTTAAACAAGAAATCATGAATTGGTGCAATTGAAATTGAAGGAATAAATTTTGCTAGCTTAAATTTAGATGAAAAAGAATTAAAGAGAAGAATTTTAAGTACTTTAATAAAAAATATTGATAATGAGTTTTGTTTGATTAAAATTGATGAAAGAATCGAATTTGATAAACAAGCAAATTATTTAATTAAATTAGCAAATAATTTACAAGATATTGCTTTCATTAAAACTCAAGAACAAAAAAATAATTATTTGTATCAAATGCAAAATGTTTATGAATGATATAAAACTAATTCTAATGAAGCACAATATATGTATAAAAAGTGATACTTAATTTTTTATGCAAAAACAAAACCTGAATTAAAGCAAACTCAAAAAGAATTTATTGATCAATTTAGCAGATTATTTTATGCTGAAAGTATTTCAACAGTGAAATTAATCAATGTTTTAAAAAATATCTTTAATCCAATTGCTAAAAATTTAGAAGAAGAAGATTTATATAATAAGAAATTAAATAAAGTTATTTTTAACAATAATTTTGATAAGATTGGTTTTTATTACAATTGATTCGAAACCAAAAAAGATCATGAAGAAGAAAAATCATATTATGCTATTAATACATTAAGCAATTTACCAAATGAAGCTAGTTATGATTGATTAAATAATCTAAGTGAAAACAATTGCACAATTGTTATTAATAGTAGAAGCATTGAACGTAGTGAAGCAAAGAAAATTTTACAAAAAAGTATTAATAACTATACTTTTATGTATATCAATAAAAATGAATACAGAGAAGCTGTGAATAAAGAAGAATTAGCAAGTAATTTAGAAGTATTAGATAATATTAAAGATGAAATTGCACACAATACTGAAAAGCTAAGAAACTATAACATTAGCTTCTTAAGTTATGGTTATGATAAAAAATCATTGCAAGAAAATATTGCAATTTTGAATGAAAGTGTAAAGAATGAAAATATGAGTTTAAATGATTTAAGTTTAGTGCAAAAAAATGTTTTTTGTTCAATATTGCCAAAATATAAAACTAATTTGTATAAGTATGGGTTGCAATTACCATCAAAAACATTTGCATCAAGTTTTCCTTTTCAAAATTCATTATTTATTGATCCAAAAGGTTTATATTTAGGTGATAACAATTTAAATAATCCAATTGTTTTAGATATCTGAGATAGAACTCATAGATTAAATTCAAATATGGTCGTATTAGGTACATCTGGTGGTGGAAAGTCTTCATTCATTAAAAAGATTATTAATAATCAAATGATTTTTGATAGTTATGTTTATGTAATTGATCCTGAAAGAGATTATACATATTTAGCAAAATATTATCATGCATTAATTATTGATATGGCAAATGGTCAAACTTCAAGAATTAATCCATTACAAATTTTCTTAAATGAAAAAGTGACAGATGAAGAAAATACTGAAATTACTAATACTGAAAATTTAATTGCAGAACATTTAAAACTACTAGAAACATTTTTAACAATTTTAATGATGGATACAACAAATAAATACTGTAAATTAGATAGTTTAAGTATGTTTTATTTAATGAAAGAAATTAAACAGTTATATCTTAATTGAAATTTGTTTAAGAAGAATTTATATGAATTAAATGCTGAGCATTATCCAACATTTGATGATCTCATTAAACAAATTAATAAAACAAGAAATAAGATTACTGATAAAGAAATCAAAAGAATATACACATTCTTGTATGAAATGATTGCTGAATATTTTAGTAATAATGGGATTTATGCACAACTATATAATGGTAAAAGTACTTTAACAATTGGTGATAGTCAAATGGTTATATTTGATGTAAAGAATTTATTAGCTACAAAACATGCTCCAAGTAAAAATGCACAATTATTATTAATGACTGCATATATTGAAAATGAAATTAATAAGAATGCATATAACAATAAAGATCATATGAAACATGCATTATTAATTGTTGATGAAGCACATTTATTTTTTGATGAAGAAAATACTAATGTTTTAAAGTTCTTAAGTCAAACATCAAAAAGAATAAGAAAAAGAAATGGAGCATTAATAATAGCTACACAAAATCCAACAGACTTTTTAGCAACTGCTGAAATTCAAAATCTTACCAAAGCAATTTTACAAAATGCACAATATACATTTAGTTTTACTTCCAAACCGCAAGATGTGAAAGTGATTGCAGATATTTATAAAGTTGCAGGAGATCAATTAACAGAGAATGAAAAGATGTGAATTAGTATGGGAATAAAAGGTAGATGCTTATTTATTAATGGATATAAAGATAGACAAATGCTAGATATAAATATTGCTGAGTATGAATGATTAGCAATTGGTAATCAAATTGATCAAAAATATAATGCATTATTAATGAAAGATAAGATTAATCAAGAAATTAATAATGAATGATATAAACAAGAAATATAGTAAAGGAATAATAAAAATATGGATTATGAATATTTAAAATATCGACCAATAAAAGATAAATCATTTAGTAGGTTTTTAGTAGATAGAAGTGGAGAATCTTATGGAGCGCATCCAATTTTAATATTAGAAATGGATGATCAATTAATCTTTTTAAAAGCACAAAGTGCTAAATATCTAATGAATAATAATCATGAATTTATTTTAAAAGAAGAGCAAAGTAAAATGCTTGAAGAAAAAAGGGGAATATTGGTTAAAGAATCTAATAAAAATTTGTTAGTAAGTTCTAAAGATATAAAACCATTATTTACAAATAATAGTATTGTTGATACTACACAACTTTATGTAATGTCTAAAAAAGATTTTGAAAGATTTTATGATTATAAAAATGATCAAGTTCTTTACAATACTAGATCTTTGACACTAGAAGATAGAGAAAAAATTTTAAAACAACTTAAAAATAATTTAGCTGATCAAAAAGTATCTCTAACTGAAATTTATTACAATCAAGAATTTATAAATACTAAACTTATATTTTGCAATGAAGATATTCTTGAAAATGAATTTAAAAAGAAAGAAGATTCAATAAATAAAAGAATATTATATGGAAGATCAACAGAAAACGATTTAAAAATAAATAAGGAAAAACATGAACAATATAAACAAAAATATAAAGAATATGAAAATAAAAATTATGACAAAATAGTTGGATATTTACATTCTATTTATATACTTGTTGAAAAAGAATATGATTCTATTTGCTCTTTTGATTCATTTATTTCAGAAAGAATAGATTTTGATAATTTTGAAAATATTGCATCAGAATATAATTTAAATCTTGACAATAAAGTAATTTATGAAGCATCTGATAAAGCATATGATGTAGAAGTTGATGAATTAATTGCATCAGAATATGAAAGAAATTATTATAGAAATAATCCTGAAGAATATTATAAAAAGTTTCCTGATATTAAAGAAGAATTTGATTCTTATTGCAAGAGATTAAGTAATATTAAAAATAATTTAGAAAAAACTGAAAAAGATATAAATAAGATAAGTGATAAAAATACTAGAAAAGAATTTAATGAATTAAAAGCTGAATTTGATTTAACTTATCAACATGAAATATTAACTAATGATGTTTTAGATGAATATGATAATAAAATCAATGAAATTGATAAATCACTAAATAAAGATCAAGGAATGACTTTATAGTAAGCAATATAAATAATTAATCACAATAATAAATAGAACAAGTCTTAATGACTTGTTTTTATTATGTTATTAACAATAATTAATGATTTATTTAATAATGATTTATGAATATAATATTAATAGTTTAATACT
>JAGBPV010000040.1 GCA_017633195.1 bacterium | reverse complement strand
GCAAGCGCCTTGGAGACAGCGGCATCGCTCGCCAAATCAACGATCACGGTGCGATGCTCAAGCGCAATCTTAGGCAGCTGACGGCGGACATACTCCGCCGTCTGTTCGTGCGATTTATATATTAATATGACTAAACATAATAAGAAATCAAAGATTTTATTAATAAGTTTTGCTATTATTGGTGCATTAGCAATAGTTGCTGGTTCTACTGCAGCAGTTACAATTCATTCAAATTCAAATTCAAAATCATTAACTAAAAGTCCTACTAAAGCATCTAGTGATAAAAATAATAATCAAAATAAAGGGGACTTAACACCTAATTCAAATCCATAAAGTAATAATAATTCAAATAGTAGTAATAAATCAAATAATGATGGCACAAAAAAATCAAATTCTATAAATAATAAAAATTTAAAACAAAATAGTTCAAACAATCAGACTATTATTAATGAACTTAATTTATTATTAAACAATATTATTAATGTTGGATCATTTAATTCTATGGGTCAAATTTCAGCTGCTGATGCTTTAGGTGATAAAAAATCATTGGATAGTGCAATTAGAGATGAAATAGAGTTTGAAATTAATAATTCAAATATGAATTTGCACTTTAATTCTATAACTTATACTAGTAGTCAAATTGCAGCAGATATAAGTATTTTATTACCTTCTTATATTTTAGTTTCAAATAATGCTAATGCACAAATTCCAGGAGTAATATTGTCATATAACAACATTGCTTTAACTGCATCTAATAGAGATAAAACATTTACTATTGAAGGTTTTAGTGTAACCAACGCTATCACTACTGGTATAAATCATAATAGAAATCAAAGCATTATTAATGAATTAGATTCATTATTAAATCAAACTATTAATGTTTCAAGTTATGAAACTATGAATACCATAACTGCAGCAATTGCATTATATAGTTATAAAACTAACTTAAAAACTGCAATTAATGATTCCATAGAAAATGAAATTTCAAGTAAAATGAGTGATTTCATTTTCAACAATATTGCATACACAGCAAAAGATATTATTAATGAATTAACTTATAACTTGCCTAATAGTGTTACATTGTCAGAAAATAATAATGCTCAAATCAATAATGTTACCTTAAACTATAATAAATTTGAATTAACTAACATAAGTAAAACGGATCTTTTTATTATTAATGGTTTTATGAAACCCAATTCCTCAAAGTCTTCTAGTTTAAATAACAATGAAAATAGAAATCAAAGTGTTATAAAAGAACTTAATTCTTTATTAAAGCAAAATATTAATGTTTCATCTTATAATTCAATGGACAAAACTACTGCACAAGATGCATTAAGCAATTTATCAACATTAGACAGTGCGATTAAAAGTGTGATACAAAATGAAATTAGTAGTTCAATAGGTAAATTTACTTTTTATGGATTAACTTATACTGCAACTGAAATTCTTTCGAACATAAAGATTGATATTCCAACAACACTTACAACAATTGATATAGAAAATGCAGCAATATCTAATGTAAATTTGTCATATGCAAATACTTTATTAATGAATACTTCAAACACTTCAAATTTCATTGTTAATGGATTTAAAGCAACAGTTAATTTTTCACAAATAGAATCTGCTAATCAGCAAATTGCAAAAATGATTGAAAAAAATGTTGATAATATCATATATAATACTGACACAGCTTGTACAGGATGTATTCCAGATTCAGTTATTACATCTGCACATACAAGTGTTTCATTTGGACTTTGTAATTATTCTGGGTATATAGTTCCTAATCCTATTATTCTTTCTGGTTTTAGTAATATTCAAGCTAGTGAAGCATTAAATATTCAATCTTATAAAACTCAATGAATTAACATATTTAAAAATATGATAATTGGTAAAAACACACAATTATTTACTTTTAATGGTCTTACTTTCACTGAACAAGAAATAGCAAATAATTTAATTGTTAATGTAAATCAATGACAATTTGTAAATAGTTATGGAGAAATTCAAGATATAACTTTATCATATGCAGGAATTAATTTAAATTTTTCCGTTTCATTCAATCCTTCTGCTGGATGATTAAATGGTTCATGAAGTGGTGATAGTTTAGACATTTTTGGATTTATTAATTATGAATCATGACAACAATCATTTCCAAGGTCATAAAAAATAACTTTATTAGTTATTATATGTTACTAAAATCCATAACACTTGAACTAGACCTGGACATTCAATTTAGACAAAAATAACTTTAAAAATCAAGGATTGTAGTGCATTTATGTCCAAACAATTAAAACTAAATGAGTAGATTGAACTATTCAATCTATATGAAACAAATAATTGTAAAAATCTATGAATTCAATATGCAGGATACAAAATAGTTACTAATTCAACAAAATGATGATTTAAACAAAAACGAAAAAAGTTTTTATACCATAATAAAGATATGAATTCATTAATTTAAATTTCTTGTAAAACAGCAAAAAAGGTAGTAAAACTGATAGAACTAAAAATACACAAGATAAGCATGAGATTTGAAAAGAGTTTCTTCAATAAATTGGATATGATGAGCTTTCTAATTTAATCAGTGAATTAGTAGATAATGGTGATGAAAAAATTAATAGACAAACTTAAGGAAATTACTAAAAGGTCTAAATTATCTTCTAGAAAAATGAGTAGCATTTTGAATTTATCAAAAACAACTATTTGTAACATTAGAAACAATAAACCTAAAATTATTAGAGATGATTCAAAAAGAAAATTATTGATAAATAGAATTCATGATATTTTTATTGGACATAATTCAAATATTGGTAGAAAACGTATTGCAG
>JAGBPV010000003.1 GCA_017633195.1 bacterium | reverse complement strand
CTATTACTAATATTTCATATGGAATGAATAATATTTCAAGTTTTTATATTAGAAATAACACAAATGATATAGTAAACTTAATTTTTAATGGAAATAGTGTATTAACTTTACAACCAGGTCAAACTCAAACATTAACTAAATATATTGCTTTAGTTAATTGAAATACTTTTGCTAATGATACAGTTTCATTAAACTTAACTGTCTTATGACATGAAAATAATAGCGGCGCAGTTGATTATTTTAACGCAATGTCTATATATAATTGAGGTCTTGCTTACAGTCTTGCTCCAGTTTATGGATTTTTAAGTACAAGTATTAATTCAAAAAGTGCATTTAATAGTTTTAATTTTGATGCATATGGAATTTATAACAATTATGAAATTTCTAAATCAAGTTGAACTGCATACTGTGATTGATTTCATCCACATCAAACCATTGAATTAGCTTGAATGGCTGATATTTTAAGTTTAAATTCAAATGCTGTATCTTCATATTCTGTTGATATTGCAAATAGTAGTACTTTAAATATTAATTCAGTTACTTATAACGGAGTTGATTATGCAGTTAATTACATGCTAAGTGTTGGTGGAAGGTTCTACTTAAAATAATATTTATTATTTAGTTTTTATTATTTTTTAAAGCATTTAAGTCTTAAAAGGATAAATTTTATTTATGAAAAAAATTGCATATTTGTTTGATTCTTCAAGTGGAATTTTAAAAGATGAACCAGACAAAGACATTTATGTAGTACCACTTAATATTCAGTATGAATTAAATAATCAAATTAAATCTTTTGCAGAAAATGTTGATATTACTTATGATGAAATTACTAATTTATTAAAGCGAAATAAGAATTTAAAAACAAGTTTATTAAATCCATTTATATTAAAAGAAAAAGTTCTTTTGTTGTTAAAAGAATATGAAGAAGTTATTTATATTCCAATCTCATACAGTTTAAGTGCAACATATGAAAAAGTATTACCTTTAGTTAATGAAATTAATGAAGAATATCACAAACAACGTTTTAGTGTCATTAAATCAAATGCTGTAAGCCATTTTGCATACATTATCATGCAAAAAATTAAAGAAGAATATGATGGGACTAATTTAAAACAAATTCAAGATTTAATTTTACAAGATGTTAAAGATCAAAAATATTGTGGAATTTTATTTGTGAATGATCTTCAAACATTAATTAAAGGAGGACGGATTAAGAAAGTTAAAGGTGCAATTGCTAGTATTTTAAATCTAAAATTATTAGTTTTAATGTCAGAAACATTAGATTTTTTAGATAAAGCATTAACTTTCGAAAAACAACTTGATAAAGCATTTAATTACTTTAATGAAGTTGCTAAGAAAAATAATTCAGCAATTAAAGAAGTTTGCTTTGTTAAAGGTGGAAATGAAAGTATTAATGAAAAATATGAAACTGATTTAAAGATTTATGAAAAAGTAAAAAAAGAATTAAATCTAGCAGATGAACCAATTTTTTCAACAGCAATATTACCTGGAGTTATCTTGTGCCACACTGGTGTAAGTTGCTATGCAATGTTAGTAAGATTAGATTCATAAATTAAATTATTTTTATTAAAAAAAAGTTAAATTTTATTCAAATTAAAAATACCAAATAAAGAAAAGGAAAAAAAGAAATGATAAGTAAAAAAAGCAAATTATTTAAAAATAAAAGATTCACTAAATTATTTTGTGCTGGTTTAATTGGTGCAATAATTACTTCTGCAAGTGTTGGAGCAATTGTTGCAACAAGAAATAATGATCAAACAAATAATGCTGTTTTATCAAAATCAAATAATCTAAATAATAATAATATTAATAATACAACTGCAAATTTATCAAGTAATTTAAGATCAAATATTGATAATTTCTTAGCTACAAATACTATTAATGCTAATCAAGAAGCATACAATAAAATGAGTAATGTAGTTAATCAATTTTTAAAAAATGCTAATATCAATAAAAACTCAACTAGTTTTAAAAGTGGATTTGCTAGTGAAATTAATAAAATGACTTCAAGTTCTTCATATTTATCATCAGTTTTAAATTCAAAAAATAAACTTAATTCCTCAAATTTTCAACAACTATCAGTTTTATTAAATCAATTAAAACAACAATATGGAACAACTAATACAAATGAGATTAATTTAAATGCAACAAATAATATTGTTAATACTTTTAGTAAATTAAATGTTTCAAATTTATTTAGTATTAAATATCAAGTTAAATCACTTTTAAATACTACAGTTAAAGATTTATCATCATTATCAGATTCATTAGCACAACAACAAACATATTTAGAAATAACAGGTGGAGTAATTGCTGCTGTATTAACTGTTTTAGGTTTTTTTGATGCTGGAACTACTGGAATAATTGCTGCAGTAATTGGAGCAGTAATTGAAATTAATGTAAGAGTTATTTCTGCATTAATTGGAACATTAAATAATGATGTTAAGCAATTACAATTAACCATTGATAATACTAGTGATTTATTAGTTTACACCACATCTTTATCTCAAACTGCAAAAACTATCTTAACTTGTATTAATTCTTTAGAAGCAGCTCAAAAGAAACTAGCAGGATATGGTTGAGTTATAGGAGTAAATAAAGTAATTAATAGTTTTAAAATTAGTATTACTAATTTAAGCTCAATGTATTATGAAGTAATGAATACTATAAATTATGTAACACTAGCTGCACAATCAAGTAATACTATTACTAATAATATTAATAATACTGTTGCATATATGCAAAGTGCAATTTTAAATTGATTAAATTCTAATGAAAATGTTTTAAATTCACCAAATTCATCTTTTACTGATTTAATTCAACAAAACATGTCTGGATATAACATCGTAAATGATGCAAAAGATTTTAGTAATTTTAAAGTTAGTTTTACACAATTATCAAATCAAGATGCTTCTGATTTAGGAAGTTTAGCTAATGAAAAATGATTAACAATTAAAGCAACAGCAAATACAACAATTAATTTTAGT
>JAGBPV010000039.1 GCA_017633195.1 bacterium | reverse complement strand
TATATGATAAAAAAATCATAAAAAATTAAAATATTTGTAATTTAATAATACATTAAATTTAATTTAATGTTTAATCCTAATATGTGTTAATAACAAGATTCTTTTGTTGTTTCATTAATATTTAAACTATTTTTACTTTATTTAATTGATTTTTATATTTTTTTTGCAAATTTACTTTAAATAAATAAATTGTTAATAGAATTGAATAAGGTGAAACAAATATTACAAAACAACACCCAATTCCAATTCAACTTGCTCATAATAAAAAATATTTTAAATAAATTACTGGAACAAGAGCACTTGGTAAAACAACTCCTAAACCAAATAAAGGTAATAAATAAATTAATGTTCAATATTTAAAATAGTTATTTAAATAATCTCTTCATAATGTATTTATAGTTTGTTTATAAAGTGTTACTAAAGCATTAAAAACAAAATAAATATTAATAAAGATAATATACAAAAAGAAAGAATGGAATTTTAGTTTTATAAAATGAAATAATTGTTTTGCAATCAGTGCATCATGAAAACTTATTTCAATCTTTTTGTATTTATCTTTATTATCTAAATAATCAACTTCTAATTTTTTCATGAATATTAATTAAATATCTTATCAATTATAGTTTTAATATTATTATTTAATTCATTAATTTCTTCTTTAGTTAAATTACTAATTGGATCAATAATATAATTTAAAGTTAATGTTTTTTTATCATCTTGCACAAACACATCTTTAATACATAATTCACTAAATCCTGAAATTTGATGTTTTAATAAATTCTTTAAATCGTTAAATTTCGTTCAATAATCAAATTCTTTATTTAAAACAATATTTAAGTCTCTACTAATACTTGGAATTTTACTTAAAATATGATATTTTTTGAAGTTCAAATCTTTTGTTAATGAAATTAATTTTGATAAATTTAGTTCTAAATAATAACTATAGTTTAAATTATCATGAATATGATTTTTAAATTGTTGTTTAATAATGCCAATATATCCAACAAAGACATTTTCATATATTACATTAAATACTTTGCTAAATGAATCTGTTTCTTTCTTTTCAACAAATAAAATGTCTAATTCATTATTACTTAAAATATGAATAATATTTTTGATTAAATCAAAGATCAAGTTTAAATTTAGATTTTCATGATTTTGATATTTTTCACTAATAGCAATATCACTACTAAATAAACTTCCTAAAATAACACTTGTTTGTTCATTATTATCAAAATATAAATTACTAATTTCAAAAATATTTTTTAATAAATAATTTTTTTGATTTAAATTATACTGAATTACATTATATAAACTATCAAATAATGAATGTTTTAAAACTTCTTTTTCATTACTAATTGCATTTAAAATTTTTATTGCATGATGATTATATTCATCAAATAAATTCTTTTGTAAATTATTTAAACTAGTTAATTTATATGTTTTAGTTTCATATAAACCTAAACTAATTAAATAATTTCTAATTTTATTTAATTGATCATATTCATAAGTGTCTTGATCTGTAACTAATGATGAAATAATTGGCTCAGATTTTAATTCATTTACATTAATGAATCTTAATGCTTCTTCAATTAAATCATGATCATTTTCTAAATCAATTCTATATCCTGGTACATTAAATCCTGCTTTTTTAGCATCATAAACTATATCTATTGACTCTAATTGATGCATTATTTTTGTTTCATTTATTTTTTCATAAGTAGTTAATTTATCAAAAAGATCTTTTTTTGAACACTTAATAAATCTTATTTGTTTTTCTTTATATGAATTTATATAAAACTTACAATCTTTCATATAAGGTCAAAATGTCTTCATATATTTATTAGTAAAATAAAAACTTACTTCTTTACAACTTAATTTAGCAACATATGAATCTAAAAGATTTTTTCTTAGCATTTTAGTAACTTCAAATCAATCATTATTAGCAAAAAATAAGTAAAATCCTTCATCATTCAATTTTGGCAAAAAAGATTGATTAGTTAAAACTGCTAAAGAAGCAACTAATTCATCTTTTTGTTTTAATACAAAAGTATTTTTTGATAATTGATATTTATTATTTTTATTATCATAAATATCTACATCATTATTTAATAATTCAACTTTTGTATTACTTATTTTTAGATTTTTAGTAATTGCTAAAAATGGATAAGCTAAATAATGTGAATATAGTAATGCTTTCATATTGCTTAAATCATTTGCTTTTAAATGATTATGTGCTAAAACCATTCTCAATTTGTAATTACCATAATCATTCTTATCATTAAAATATATAAATCCATTGTCAATATTAAATTTATTAGGATTTAATGATTCATTAATTATTAAGTTTGGCTCAAATTGATAATTTAAATTTCAATATGCTAATAATACTAATGCAATAGGAATTAAACCATTTAAATATCCTGAATTAGTTGAAATGCTTAAATCAAAAATATCATCTTCTAGCATTAAATATTGAATTCAGTTTTTACTTCCAGGTTTTAATTCAAATTCAACCTTATCATTACCTTGAAGACTTAAATCAACAATACCTTGCTTGTCAATATCATGAAGATATGGTGCTATTTGTGGAAATAATTCTGAAATACTACATAACATTCCACTTGATTCAATACCTAATAAAGGTTTAGATAAAATCATCATACCATTAGGCATTTTTGTATTAACTTTTGCCATAATAGTATACATACCTTCTTTAACATTACTAGCACCACATACAACTTGATGAATACATGTTCCATCATCAACTTTTGTGATATGTAAATGGTTTGATTTTGTGTGTTCAACTACACTTATAACTTTAACAACACTAAAATCATTTTCATTTAAATGATTACTAATAATTTCTTCAACTTCTATTCCTAAAGAACTAAAAGCATTAATCCATGCTTCATTTTCAACTGGAACTTTTGTTAAATCTACATGCATTTTTTTAAATGCAGCTAATAAACTGTTTTTAGATAGAATCATTTTGATATCCTTTTTAAAAATAAATCTTATTTAAATTGTTTTAAGAAATTAAAATCATTAATATAAAAATTTCTAATATCTTCAATTTGATACATTAACATAGCAATTCTTTCTACACCAACCCCAAAAGCAATACCTTGATAAATTTCACTATCAATTCCTACTTTTTTTAAAACATTTTTATGTAAAACTCCAGCACCTAAAACTTCAATTCATGTTGAATATTTACAAATACTACAACCTTTATTGTTGCAGTTAAAACAACTAATATCAACTTCAAAACTTGGTTCAGTAAAAGGAAAAAAACTTAATCTATATCTTGTTTTTACATCATTGCCAAAAAGTTTTTTTAACATATAATCTACTAATCATTTTAAGTTAGCAATATTTAAACCTTTTTTTACTCATACCATATCAATTTGCATAAATTGATGACTGTGAGTTGCATCATCATCATCTTTTCTAAATACAGGTCCATATGAGCAAATTCGAATATCTTCTTTATCTTTTAATTGTGATAAATAATATGCACTGTATGAAGTATTATGAGTTTTTAAAATATGATTATCATCAATAAAAAATGAATCATGCATAGCTCTTGCAGGATGATTTAATGGGATATTTAAAGCATCAAAATTTCAATAAGTTGAAACAATATCATTACCAGACTTAATATCAAATCCTAATTGTTTAAAAATATCTAAAATTTGATTATTAATTTTTTCTAAGATATGTTCTTGTCCGTAATATAAAGTATTTTTATTATCTTTTATAAAATATTGTAAGTTATTATTCTTGTAATCAAATTCATCTTTTATCATTAAAAAATCATCATTTAATGCTTTTTTAATTTGATTCATTTCAAATCCTAAATTCTTTTTAGTTTGTGGATCTTTAGTACTTGCTAATTCTTTTTGTAAAGGATTGATTAGAGTTTTTAGCAATTTATTTTTAATTTCAACTAATTCCGTTAGATTCTTTGCTTTTTTTAATTCATTTATAACATCTTGTTTACTATAACTCATAAGTTTTATCCTTTGGTAATTTGATTATTATTTTATTTAATTTATTAACTTTAATTTCATTAAAAAAAATGAGCAGATAATTAGTATCTGCTTCTTTTTAATCATTCATTAAGATTTATTCCATTACAGTTTTTACAAAACTATTGAATTCTTCAATATTATTGATAGCTAATTCAGATAACATTTTTCTGTTAATATCAATTTTCTTTTCATGAATTTTAGCCATAAATTTTGAATATGTAAATCCTAAATTTCTTACTGCTGCATTAATTCTTGTTATTCAAAGTTTTCTAAAATCACTCTTCTTTGCTTTTCTATCTGCAAAAGCATATTGGCTTGCACGAATAACACTTTGTCTAGCAATTCTGTATGATATATGTCTTGTGCCATAACTACCTTCTGCTTGATCTAATCATTTCTTTCTACGATTTCTAGTAGCATTTCCACCTTTTACTCTCATATGATTCTCCTAAATATTATTTTTGCAATAATTGTCTGCTTCTTCTTTTGTCACTAATATCAAGTAAAGTATCTTTTCTTAAGTGACGTTTTTGTTTAGTGGATTTTTTGTGTGCTAGATGTGATCTATATGCATGTTTTCTTTTTAATTCTCCACTAGCAGTTTCTTTAAAACGTTTAGCAAATGCTTGCTTAGTTTTCATTTTTATTTTGGCCATTTACTTTATTTCCTTTCTTTGGTTCAATTACAGCTTCATAAAAAATACTACTAATCATTTTTAATGGATTTCTAACTGTAACAAAATCATTAATTAATGCTAATAACCTATTGTATACATCAAATATAAGTTCTGGTTTTGAAGATAATCTTCCTGGAGTGTGAATTAAAATTCTAACAACACAACCTTCTTCAATTCATTTAATAATGTGTTTTGCATTCCAAGATAAATCATTTTCTGCAATTTGAGGTTTAATCTTAACTTCTTTTATTTTAATTTTAGTTTGATTCTTTTTATTATCTTTTGCTTTTCTTTTTTGTTCATATAGATATTTATCATAATCTAATAACTTACAAACAGGATTAGTAATATTAGTATTAATTAATACAACATCTAATTCTTTTTCAGATGCTAGATTAAGTGCAAAAGTTTTTTTAACTAGACCTAAATTATTACCTTTATCATCAATCAAAGTAAATTCATTAAACTTAATTTCATTGTTAATTAAATTAGGCTTTTTGTTTAAATTATTTGCTTGATTCCTTTTAAAGTTGTTTGTTTGTACCATATTCCTCCAATAAAAAAATTCTCTTGGTTTTTTATATACCAAAAGAATTTAATTAATCACCTTACTTATATATTAAACCTTCCATTACTATAAAAATGTGAAGGTGAGTTATTAACTTCTTTTAATTTTAATAATTATATATGAATTTAATTTAATCAAAAGATTTTCTTATTTATATTCTTTAATTTGTTTATTAAGTATATCAATAAACTCATTTAAAGACATTTTTAAAGTTTGTTCTTCACCATATTTTCTAATAGTTAAATTTTTATTTAATACTTCATCTTTTCCAATCACAATTTGATATGGAATTTTCTTAATTTGTGCTTCTCTTATTTTTTTAGATAATCTTTCATCAGAAGTATCAATTACTGTTCTAATTAAGTTTTGTCTTAATTTCTGATCAATTTCATTTGCATATTCATAACATTCACTATTAATTGGAATAATAATGACTTGATCAGGACTTAATCATAATGGTAATTTACCTTTAGTTTGTTCTAACAATACTGCAACAAATCTTTCATAAGTTCCAATTGCTGAAACATGAATCATTACTGGAATTTCTTCATTATTATCTTTATTTTTATAAGTTAATTTAAAACGATCAGGTAATAAAAAATCCAATTGGATTGTTGAAACTGTCACAATATGTCCTAATGCAGTTTTTGCTTGGAAGTCGATTTTTGGACCATAAAAAGCAGCTTCTCCAACTTCTTCTTTAAATGGTACATTCAATTCCTTTAATGCTTCACGTAATTGATTTTCAGAACTTTGTCACATTTGTTTATTATCAAAGAATTTTTCTTTATCTTTTGGATCATGTAATGATAAATCAACTGAACTAAATTCAATACCTAAAATACTATGAATTTCTTTTAGCATTTCATAAGTTCTTTTAATTTCTGATTTAATTTGATCATGTCTAGCAAAAATATGAATATCAGCAAGATCCATCATTCTTACTCTTTCTAATCCAGTTAATCCACCACTTGCTTCATAACGATGCAAAATAGAATCTTCACTTAATCTTAAAGGTAAGTCCTTATATGATTTTGGTTCATTTTTATACACTAAAACATGGTGTGGACATGTCATTGGTCTTAAGATCAATGATTCACCATCTGCTAAATGCATTTCAGGAAACATATTTTGTTTATAATGCGCATAATGTCCACTAGTTTTATATAATTCTACACTTCCTAAAATTGGTGTTGCTACTGCTTCAAAATGATATTTAAATTCAGTTTTATTAATAAACTTACTTAAAGTATCTCTTAATGAAAAACCCCTTGGTAATCAAATTGGTAATCCTTGACCAGCTAAAGGATTTAAAGTAAAAATTTTTAATTCTTCACCAATTTTTCTGTGATCTCTTTCTTTTTTATCTTGGTATTGAATTAATCATTCTTTTGCTTCATCTTTATTACTAAAAGCAATTCCATTAATTCTTATTAAAGTTTCATTATGATCATCATTTAATCATTTTGTTCCACCAAGACTTAATAATTTAAAAGAATGGATTTTTTTAGTTTCATATGGAACACTTAATTCATATCCAAAATTAAAAATATTTGTTTTATCATAACAATAAAAGATTGTTTTTAATTCTTTGTTTTCATCTTCAAAGTATTTTTCATACTTATTTAATGCAAATTCTTTATTACTTAGAACAATTTCTTTATTTAAACTTATTTTTTTTAAACAAGTTTTTTCAATAGCATCTAAATCATTACTTGAAATAGGATCAGAAGAATGAAATTCAATATAAAAGCCATCATTGCTGATGACTATTTTTGATAATTGAGTATTAAATTTTTCTGCTACTATGTCATACAAAATAATGCTAGATGCAAAATTTAATTCTTTATCAATTTTGATATCTTTAATCATTTTGTAATCTTTACTTTATAACAAAATTATTTCATTAAATCAATTTCTTCAACATCAATAATAATTGATGGTCCAAATTTTGATTTAAAAACATCTAATTTACCTTTAATAGTTGCTTTTTGATTTTCTTTTAGTAAATTTGCAAATTTTTCATAGTTTGTATTTCTAATATAAAATTTGAAAAAACGTTTGTGTGGTTGACCATCATGTCCAGTAAAATCTTGATTAATTTGTGCAAACATTGAACCATTATCAGTTCTTTTAATGTTTGTAATATCTCCAGCGATTTCAACTTTATTAGTTAATTCAGCCATTTATTGTCTCCAAAATTTAAAATAACTTAATTAATTATAATAAATTTATCTATACTTATATATATTTATTTGACCAAATAGAATGAAATAAGACAAAAAGAAGTAATGATAATGAAAAAATTCGCAATCTTAGTAGATAGTATATCAACCATTGGAACTAATGAAAATCCTAGTATTAATGATGTTTATGTCTTGCCACTTGGATTAACTACACCGGATGGAAAAAATATGCAGGATTATACTAGTGGAATTAGTATTAATGAAATATTAGAAAGTGCAAAACAAAAAAAATATTACAAAACTAGCACTACTAAGGTTGGTGTATTTTTTGATATGATTGATCAATTATTAAATGATTATGAACATGTGATATATTTAGCAATTAGTAGTGAATTATCATCACAATTTCATAATCTATCTAAATTAATTGAACTTGATGATAAATATAAAGATAAAGTTTGAATGATTAATACTTTGAGTGCTGGATATAGTATTGAACAAATGACAAAAGACATCTTAGATGTAATTAGTTTAAAAGATGATATTACTTTAAGACAAATTGAAGATATTGTAAGAGTTGAAAACAATACAAGTAGTGAATATATTATTTGCAAAAATTTGCTTGGGGTAAATGAAGGAGGAAGAATTACTAAAACTTTCATAAAGATTTTAGATAAATTAGCAAAAGTTCCTATTATTCTTTTTGAAAAGAAAAATATTTTAAAAAGTTTAGCTAGAGATTATGATAAAGCTTTTTTAAAAATTATTAAGCATGTAACTGAAAGAACTAAGAAAACTAATACAAAGATTACAGAAATGTGCTTTGTTTATACAGATGAATACAGCAAAAAGAAAATTGAACAATTTATTTTGCAAGCAAAAGAATTATTTAATTTAACAGATAATAAAATCACTACTAGAAGAATTATGTTTCCAGTAGTGACTCATACATTGTTTGATACAATGTGCTTTTATTTTAAATTTGATTAATTACTTTGATTGTTATTTGGGTTTTTTGGTAATCTAAACAACATAATTTGATGTGTTTGTCAATCATATGGTAAGTTAACTCTTAAAGGAAATTTATTTAATAAAAATGCAATAATATATTCTTCTTGTAATAAATTTTTTAAGATATTATAACGATTTTCATCTTTCTTAATATCTTCAAAATTTTCACCAATTTGACTTGCACTAAGTTTTAGATTTTCATCAACTTGTTCTGTTGTTAAAGTTAATTTAAATTGTTTTTCTAAATCCTTAAAGATTAATGATTTTTGAATACTTCTTTCAGCAATTTGATTAATAACAGTTTGATCTCTTTCTGGAAAATTCTTTTTTAATCCTTCTGCTTGAGCTTTTACTTCATCTTCATCAATTTCAAATTCATAATAAGGAACAATAAATTCCATAATTTTATTAAAGAAATTATCCTTTAAAATTACATCTCTTAAAGCAACATCCATTTTTGCAATTTTTTCTTGTTCAGGTAAATCTTTGTAAAGTTCAGTTAATCTTTTTTGATGCATATTCACAATTTCTTTATCAATTAGTACTTGATCAACTAAAATTTCTTTATCAAAATTTATTGATAATTTTTTTATAATTTTTGATTCCATAACATTATCCTTAAATATAAATTACATTAATTATATTAATTAATTTGTAATTAATTTACATAATATTTAATTAAGTTGTTTACACTTTCAAAACGCTTTATTACTTCTTCTTTTGATAAATCAACAATTACATGGTGATCTGATAAAATAACATATCTATTTGCATACTGTGTTAATCCATCTAATTCATGACTTATAAATAATAAAGTTGTTTTGTATGTTTTAATATAATTCAACAAGAAGTTTTCAATTAATTCTTTTGTTTTAATATCTAATCCAGTAGCATATTCATCTAATAATAAAACTTTAGGATGATTTAATAATGATATAAATAAATTTAATCTTTGTTGTTGTCCTCCTGATAATTTACTAGCTTTATTTAATCAAATTTTATCTAATTGAAAAATTCGTAGCATTCTTTTGTATTCACCAATATTTTTAGAAATATCAATTTGTTGTAATTCAATAATAAATTCAACAACATCTTTTACTAACAATCCTGTAGGAAAGTTAAAATCCTGAGTTTGCATACTAATATATTTATAAGGATTCTTCTTAATTGCATCATCATAAAAAATTACTTGTCCTTTATTAGGTTTTTTTACTTGAATAATTAATTCAAATAAAGTTGTTTTACCAATTCCATTTGGTCCAACAATGCATGTAGTTTGTTCATCATAAATGTCTAAATTTAAGTTGTCAAAAATAACATATACTGGATGATAAAGCCTTTTATAAAACAAACTAATATCTTTTAATGAAATAATCTTTTTATTAAAATTTTTGTCATGAATATGAATTTCTTCTTTTTTTGCTAATTCATCATTGATAACAACAACTTGCTTAGTAAAATCTAATAAATCATTAGTTTGATTGTTTTTTATTAAATTATTTAAATGTTCTTTTTTATGTTTATGATTTTTAAGTAATCCTAATTTCTGATAAAACGCTTCATATTTCTTACTTTTCATACTATTTTACCTACTTGATCAAGTAAAGAATCTAACACTAATTAAAATAAAAAAACCAACAATTACTCAAGGCATAACTAACCCTAAGATTTTTTGTCATTCAACATATCATTGTACAGTTTTAGCTGAACCTAAATAATCAATTAAAAATTCCCAAAAATTAACAGGTGTTTTATATGGAATAAAACTTTCACCAATATTAAATGTTTCATTAATATCAAATATATTATGAGAACTATTTGTAAGATTGTAATAAGTGATATTAATCAAAGTCAAAGGATAATTTAAAGGTGAAAATAAATTGATATATTTAATAGCTACAACATTTGCTAAATATGATGGTGATACAATAGTTGCACTTAAAATAAATGAAATAAATAAAATTGCTAATCCTAAAATTGGAATTGGACTTGAATTTTTTAATGTACAACCAATCAACAATCCCATACTTACTGAAACTAAAATTAAAACTAAAACACTATAAAAAACACTTAATCCATCTTTGATATTAAAATATAGATATAAATGGGTATTCATAAACATCATTCAATAAACTTCAGATAAGATTACTGAAAGAATTGATAAAAACATAAAAAATGAACCCATTATAACAATATAAGTAATTGCACTGATTCTTGCTAAAGCAATCTTTTTTAATAAAATTGATCTTTTAATTTCAACTAGCAATAATGGTAAAGTAAAAATTGACAAAGGTATTGCTGAAATAGGCACAATTAATTTATTACTACTAGCAAAAAAGTAATAAGGATCATCATTGCTTAAATCAACAATATAAGTTAACAAGACTACAAAAAAAGGAAAAGCAAAAGCAATAATTGGTCCAAGTTTGTTCTTCCAAAAAAAACGATCTATTAAGCAATAGATCGCTATTATACTTTTTGCTTTTGAAACTTCTTGTTTAAAAACTTTATTGACTTTTTTGCTTGATAAATTCATTTTTATTTTTTGTAATTATCACAAATGCTTTTGGTAAAGTTTTTGTTTTA
>JAGBPV010000038.1 GCA_017633195.1 bacterium | reverse complement strand
TGCTATAACAATAAAAGTACCAAGTACTGTAAATTATTTGAATCAATCATTACAAAATTTTTATATTTCAATATCTGCATTGAATGAAGATAACCAATCATTTTATTTAAATGTTACAGGATTTAATCCATTTACATTCACTAATACAATTTGACAAGATGTTTCTACAAAACTACAAAATTTAATAGAGACAGCAGCATATAATCCAACATATAATAATAAAACTTTATATTTATCAAATTATTCTTATACTGTGCAAGAAACTTTATCTTCAACTGATAGCTCTGCGTTTGATCAAGCACTGATTAATTCTTTAATAAATTTAAATATGCCATCAAATTTTGTAATTAATAATATTTCATTTAATACATTATCTATTATTCAAAATGCAAAATATTTATTGCCTAAAAATTTAACACAATCACAAATATCATCAGATGAAGATAGTAATTCTATAAATGGTGTTGTTTTAGAATCTAATAGTATTAGTGTTACATTACCAACTATTTATCTAAACATGGATTCATATTAAATTACTAAATATATTAAATTGAAAAAATAGTAAGTAAATCTTAAAATAATATAAATCTACTTTTTAGAATTAGACTTTAATAGTTTTTCCAATAAAATAATAAATTCTTCTTTTTCTTCATCACTATGATTTTTAAAATATCTTATTCTTCATTTTCAAAATCATTATTATTATTTTCTTAGAATAAATATTAATTGATAAAGTTATCTAACTTCTCTTATTTGGTCATGTATCTTGCATTTTTCTTATAAATAAAACAAGACATATTAAAGACCAATATAGGATTTAGAATAAATTCAAATTTTATGTCTATATTTTAAAATCTTCTTAAAAAGATTATTTGTTAAAGTTTAATTAATTGTTTATTCTTTGTATCAATTTTATAAATTGCACCAATTTCTAAGATTAAAGATGGTAAAGTATGACCACAATCAAAATTCATAATAATGGGAATTTTCTTTTCAATATATTGCAATATTAGATCTTGATACTTAATATTTGACCCTAAATCATCATAAGATTCAAATTTACCAACAATTAATCCCCCAATTTTTTTAAAAATATCAGCATTTTTTAAAGTAGATAAATTTCTTTCTATTTCTGCTATATTCTTGTTTGATTCTTCAAAAAACAAAATATCACCATCATTAATCTCAGGCATATATTTTGTACCTAACATTGAAACAATTGTATTTAAATTACCACCAATTAATCTCGCAGTATGAGAAGCATTGTTTAGATATAGTACATCATTATTTAATTTCATATCATTGACATTTATAGGTTGATTATTTCAATCAGTTTGTAAATCCCAATAATATTTTGGATTAGAATAACTATAATTGTGCAAATTTTTTAAAATTAGGTCTTTAATTGATAAAGCATTAGTTTTATTCACAAAATTATTTTCATCATAGTCTTTTAATAATGCTTGACCATAATAAACATTCATACCAGTCATTTTATAAATTGCTAATATAATTGCTGTTGTATCTGAAAATCCAATAATTTTAATTTTTCTTTCTTGAATTAAGTTGTAATCTAATAAGTTTAAAATAGAATTTGAATTTCATCCACCTATAGACGGCATTAATATTTTACATTTTTGTACTAATGCATTAAATTCATTTGCTCTTTCAATATTTGTCCCAGTTGTATAATTATTAACATTTTTAAAAATTAAATTTCCAAGTACAACTTTTACTCCTAATTCTTCTTCTAATCTTTTTTGACAATTTCGAATTCGTTCTTTGAATTTTGAAGCTAATGATGAAGAAGATGAATAAATCCCAATTATATTAAAATCCATAATTATATATAATATAGTATAAAAATATTTAAAAAGGATTGATAAGAATTAAAAACATGAAAAATCTTCTTCTTAAAATGTTTAAAAGACTCAAATAAGCATTTTAAGCATAAAAGGTTTCATTAAATAAATTTAGCAAAAATTATATGTGTCTTAGATTGCTAAAAAAATGTTTTATAAAGTATAAGTTTATTTCATGAATTACTATTAAATGCATCCGATTAATAGGCACTTAATATTCAAATAGGCTTAATAAGTATTTAAAAAATAAAATAAAACTTTGGAAATTTTTATATAAATCAAATTATATTGGTTTTATTTATAAAAAGTAATTTGATAATAGTGCTTTTAAGAGATATGTAAACTTATAGATATTACAAAAATTTTTCAATAAGTTCTTATTTATAAATTCAATTTATTTTCTTCTAATTATAATTAGATTTACAAAATTAATTTTTCTTAAATTGCAATAATTTATTTTATATTTAATAAAATATTTAAAGAAAAAGAATATGAAAATAAATAATAAAGTAAAAAATAATAATGAGAAATCAGGATGATGAGACTTATTAGATTTATTAATTGACATACTTTCAATTTGAAGTTAATTTAATTTTGCTTATTAAAAAACCATTTCTTATCAATATTTTGTAAATAAATTGAATAGATTTAAAAATATTAAAAATTATTTTATCTACACTTTTAAATAATATTTAATATTTTTATAATATTTTAAAATTAAAAATAATATAAATTATTTATTTTTAATGTTTGCTTAAACAAGGAGAAGGTAGTGATGAATCAAAAAAACAATATTTTAAATTTAAAAGATTATGAAATTTTAATTTCTGAAAGTGTTGGAAAAGGACATCCTGATAAAATTTGTGACCAAATATCAGATCATATTTTAGATGCATGTTTAAAAATTGATCCTGAAAGCAGAGTTGCATGTGAAGTTATGGCTGCTAACACTTTGATTATCGTATCTGGAGAAATCACTACCAAAGCAAACATTAATGTAGAAAATGAAGTTTGAAAAGTCATTAAACCTTTAGGATATAATGAAAATTCCTTTACTATTATTTGTAACATTAATAAACAGTCAGATGATATTGCTAAAAAAGTAAATAAAAAAAATCTAGTTTATGGAGCAGGAGATCAAGGTATAACTTATGGATATGCAACAAATGAAACCAAAAATTACTTACCAATTTCATATGATATTGCTAATGAACTATTAAGAAAACTTGAAGAATCACGAATCAATAAAAATATTGCTCATATAAGAGCTGATATGAAATCTCAAGTAGAAATTCACAAATATAGTTATGATAAATTAGTTGTAAATAAAATTATTCTTGCTATTCAACACGATCCATTTATTAATAAAAAAGATAATGAAATATGAAAAGATCAAATTAAACAATTAGTTCACAAGACTCTAAAAACATACGATTTAACTGTTGAAGATAAAAAGATAAATATTAATGCAGCAGGAGATTTCATTATTGGTGGACCAATTGGAGATACTGGATTAACTGGAAGAAAGCTACAAGTTGATACTTATGGAACCATTGCTAAAAATGGTGGAGGAGCTTTTAGTGGAAAAGATTATACAAAAGTAGATCGCACTGGTTCTTATTTATGTAGATGAATTGCTAAAAACATTGTCTTTAATAAATTAGCAGATAAATGTGAAATTGGATTAGCTTGAGAAATAGGTAATGAATATCCTGATGATTTAATTATTAATTGCTTTAATACAAATAAATTACCAATTAGTAAACTTAAAGAGATTATTTTGAATAATTTTTATGATTTAAATTTAACAAAAATTATTCATGTTTTAGATTTAAAAAAACCAATCTATGCTTCTACTAGTGTTTATGGGCATTTTGGTAATGA
>JAGBPV010000037.1 GCA_017633195.1 bacterium | reverse complement strand
TCCGATATTGATTGTTTGTTTTGCAGATTTATAAACAACAACATTTCCTGTTAATAAAGCAGGAATAATCTTAGAAATTAATAAATTTACTGGGTAATTAAAAGGAGCAATTGCTAAAATTACACCTAATGGTTCATATGTTCAAACACCAATCTTGTTTTTTGTATGAGTAATTTCTTCATCCATAATTTTTGGTTGTATAAAATTAGTTTTATATTCTTCAATTAAATCTTTAATCATTTGAATGCTTCTTTTAACTTCATCAATTGCTGCTGATTTAGGTTTAGCAATTGATTCAACAATTGCATTAGCAATATTTTCAAGATTATTATTTAATAATTCATTAAATTTTTCAATATATGTAATTCTTGTATTTGGATCTAATGTTTTTCAAGTTTCAAAAGCAATGTTTGCATCATTATAAGCATCTGTTAAATCTTTAAAAGAAACTGAAGAATAATTAGCAATTTCTTCATTTGTTTCAGGACTAAATATTTTTTTAAAATCAGTTTTATTATTTAAAAATTTACCATTAATATAACTGCTTATATTAATTAATTTGTTTGCCATTTTCATAAATAGAATCTATTTTTCCTTCCTTATTAATAATAAGAAAATTTGCTATATTATTTAAATTAATTTGTTGCTGTTTGATTTTAAAAAAATTAGATGCATTAATGCTGCTTAAATAAACTATTTCTTTAATATTTTGTTCATTTATTGATAAATATTTTGCTATTAAATTATTGAATTTATTACAACTTCCAGCTAAAGTATTTGAATCATGGATATAGCAAATCTCATCTTTTTTATCTATTAATATTTTTCCTAAAGAATAAATTTGATTATTTAAACCTTTAGGAATCAAACTATCTGATATTATCATTAAGTTTTTATAATTAATATTATTTTTAATAGTAATTAACGTTTCTTTATTTACATGATAAAAATCTGGAATAATTTCACATTTTAAAGAATTATTTAGTGCATAATTAACAATTGATGCTTGATGATATTTATGATTAAATTCATTCATTGCATTACATAAATGTGTAATTTTATTAAAACCTAATTCATTGCATTTTTGCATTCATATACTATTCATATCAGTATGACCAATTGATCAATAAAAATCGTTTTGATATTTTTTTGCAATTATTAAATTATTTTCAACTTCTGGAGCAAAAGTAATCATGATTTTAAAATTACAATTTTTTTTCAGTCAAATTAAAAATTTTTCATTTATAGGAATAATATTTTTTGCATTATGTGCTCCTTTTTTTAATTTATTAATAAAAGGACCTTCTAAATGTCATCCTACAAAAAAATCATATTTATAAACTAATTCTTTAATCTTTAATGCTAATTTTTTTAGATTTTTAATGCTATCTGTAACAGTAGTTATAAAAATATGTTCTATACCTTCTAATTTAGTTTTATTGATATAATCAATAATTTGTTTTTCATTATAATTAAGTAAATTATTAAAATCTATTCCATATCCACCATGAGTGTGAATGTCAAAAAATCTTGGAATTAAATAATTTTGATTTTTATCTTCTTTTTTGATATTAGTAATAGATCTTATTTTTTCATCAAACTCAATATCAGCATTTATAAATTTATTCTTGAAAAAGATGTTAATGTTTTTTATAATCATATGTTTTTATTTAATTTTTATTGTAAGTTAAAAGAATTATTTGTTTGAATAATATAGAAAATAATTTTTTGAATATAATAAATGACTTTATTGTTTAAATCTTAAAAAATAAATAAAGTAATATTAAGTAATGATTAGTTCAAAAAAAGAATAAGGATCAATTCTTATTCTTCTTTAAACTATTATAGTTATTTTAATAATTATTACTAATTGTTAAACTTGTAGGGATATTTAAATAATAAAAATTGGTAAAAAAACTTGTAGTTGGTGCAGTGATGAGTGCACAAATTCTCATATTTGTGATATAACTTTCAAAAATTGAATCAATGTTAGAAGGGAAATCATAACCAGTTATAGTTTGTCAATTTGGAGTTAAAGGTAAAAAATTACTTAAAGATCAACATGACTTATTGATTAAATTGCCATTAGAATTTGAATATGAAAATTGACCATAGTTTTGTGCATTTAGTGAGCTAATTAAACTATCAGTATAAATACTATTAAATAATTGTAATTGTGTTCAGTTATTTGTTGAAGAATTAAACAATGATACATATCAGTGAACTTTTCAATTTCCAGATTTAATATTTAATGAATTATTATTTAATTCTTGACCATCATAATAAAGATTTAAATTGAATGAAGGAAAAGCTAATTGTGACAAATTATCTCCATTACCATTGTCTATATTTGCTAGTTGATTAGATAATAAATCACTACTATTTAAGAAATAATATTCATTAGCAAAAGGAGTTGTTGAACTATATTCAGAGTTTAATTGAGAAGCGTTATTCAAAGTAATGTTTGCTACATATTGGTTATTTGTATTTATACTATTTATAATAATAGGATTAGAAGTTGAAGTTACACTGGAACCGCCATTATAAAATTGTGTATAAGTAACTTTAGCATAATAAGTTGCATTTTTTGTTACAGAAATTGGATAATCTAAAATTTCTACACCAAGTTCTGAAATATCATATGTATAGCTAACTAATGCAGTAGGATTTCCCTTTTGAAATCATTGAATTTTATGAATTCAATAAGTTTGATTTACAGTAGATAGATTAAATGCTGGGTTATAAAGACTTAAAACAACGTTACTTCCATAATTAAAGTTGTATGTTGAATCACTATTTGAAATATAATCATTAAAATTTGTTGTATTGTTAGGATTAGTTATATTTAAATTATTTATAGGTTGGATACCTGGATCAATATTATAAAGAGTTAAAGTATTTGAATATTGAACAATTGTGTTGTAAATTAATTCCAATCGAATATTCACTGTACCAGTTTGATTACATGCATATTGATAAAATACATTATTTGGTGCTAATATTAATGCATTAGTATAAGCATCTATTCATTTTCCATTATTGATTTGATATTGATACATAATCTTAATGTTTGGATTTGAGTTTATTGCTACATTATTTTGTACAATAGCAGCATTAAGACCAAATGATCGAGTAAAATTCGTAACAACTTCATCATTAGAATCATTTGAAGAACTAAAACTAATTGTAGCAGTAGGAATACTACTATCAAAATGAATTACATTGCTATAAATATTAACATCACCGATAGCAGTTTCACCAACATCTAATCTATAATAAATATTTCCTTCTATATTTGTTGTTAAACTCCAATTTGTTCCATTTGTATTTACATCTTTTCAATTTGATGTTCCATTAGAACTGTATTGTCATTGATATGTTGTTGTTGAAGGAAAATATATATTTGAATTGTTTGAATTTAGAGTAACATTTTGTCCATATTTACAGTAATATGTATTATTAACTTGACTAAATTGTTTGGTTGATGTTAATGCAATATTTGCAATTTCTGGAGAAACAACTAATGAGTTAGTAGTAATTAGATAGTTGTCTTGAAGAATTGTTAATGAGAATCTAATAGGTTTATATTGTGTTGTATAATTTGTACCAAAATTATAGTTATAATTAGCAATTGATTGCTGTTCATAATCAACAAATAAACTAAATGGTATAGGAATAATAATTTCATTATTTTTTCCATTATAAAATGAAGATAATAAACCTAAGGAATTACTAGTGTTGTTTAAGTATGATTGTTCATTAAATGTATTTTCTTGTTCATTATACCAGTTTGTAAGATCATAAGAAACTGATAATTCTTTTAATAATTCATTATTTGTTGTGTTTTTTCCAAATTGTGACAATGATAAAACTAAATCAACATTATTATCAATGGTATTTGAAATAAAAGCACCATAAGTTGCACTATTTTCTTGTTCTATATTGTATGTGTTATTAGCGAATGAGATATTATCAAAAACTAAACTATCATTTGGACTTAACGAGTTTGAGTAAAAATATTCAGATGGATTTTTTCTATTGATAATTTCTAATCTATAAAGTGTATTATTGCTTTCTTCTTCAATGTTGTAATTTGTATTATTCATAAGTGATAAAGGAACAGCAATTTGTCCATTTCCATTATCAAGATTACTTCATGATTTTCCATTATTATCTGAAATTTGTCATTGATAATTTGCTTCAGTATAATAACAAGTACCATTGTTAATTTGGATTGTTCCACTTCCTTGATATACAGTTTCTTTATTTTTTCAGTTTATAATTACATATTGAGAAACAATTTGATAATTATTTCCATTGTTGTTTATAGAAATTTCATTATTATTTTGATTATATATATTGACAGAAACTGTTCAATAGCCAGAACTGTCTATTGAATAAGTTCATGAAGAAACTTGATTTAGATCTAATTTTGTTGATGTTATTGTTTTACCAGTATTTTCATTTGTAAAAACATATTGAACATAATATTTAATTTTATTAAAATCTGAAGATGTTAAATTTTGATTATTTTGATTTTGAAGTTCTAAATCAAATGTAACTTTTTCTCCTTGATTAGCATTTATTTGAATATTTCCATCATTATTAACTGTTGAATTTTTAGAAGCTAATTTTAAAGAATATGAACTGATATTTACATTGTTTATTGGTGTTGGTTGATTATTTGAATTATTAGAATATAATAAAACTGGTTTTGAGTACCATGTATTTTGTGAATTTTTAATTACGCAAACAAAATATTGCCCAGTACTAGGTATATTCATATTAAAAGTATAAGATTTTTCATTTGATATTACACTATTATTTTCAATACATTCATGTATAATATTTTGTTCTGTTTGATGTTGTGAAAAAGTGCTAGAAGTTTCAACAGATTTTATATTAGATCGTAAAATATTATCTCATTGAGTTTGACTAATCACATATCACGAATAAGTACAAGAACTGTTAGAAAAATTATTTAATGAGATAGTATAACTACTTGAACTCATTGAATTGTTAGAAGTTGCATATACATTAACTCATGAATCAAAGTAATTACCAGCATTTGTTTGTGCAGATGATAAGATGTTATCACTTATACTTTCTAAATAAGATTGATAATTTGACTTAGAGACATCACTATTTGTAGAAGAAACAGTTGCATTAACAAAATTAGTAGATGAATTATTATTATTTTGATTATTAGAAGAATTTGAGTTAGAAAATTTATTAGTAGTATTTGTATTAGAAGATGATTGTGAATTAGAGCAAGATATTACACATGTAGGGACTATACAAAATAATGCAATAATACATGCACTTTGTAAAGCGATTTTAAGTTTTTTATTTCTCATTTTTTATATTTTTTTGTTTAGTTGTCTATTACTGATTATTTTTAATTTTACAAATAATATATATAAAAAAAAAAGAATCAAACTTTTCTTATTTATATACTTTATAAATAAGAAACTTCAAACAAATGAATATAAAAATAGTAAAAATATACATAAAAAAATAGGAGCATTATACTCCCATTTTTTATGGTGCACTTGAAGGGACTTGAACCCCCACGCCTTTCGGCACTAGATCCTAAGTCTAGCGCGTCTGCCAGTTTCGCCACAAGTGCGTGGTGCTCTGTGGGGGACTCGAACCCTCGACCCAGTGATTAAGAGTCACTTGCTCTACCAACTGAGCTAACAAAGCATTTCTCTTAATAATTTAAATTTTGGTAAAAAAAATTAATTCTTACCTTGCTTATGGTGCCGTTT
>JAGBPV010000036.1 GCA_017633195.1 bacterium | reverse complement strand
TTAAAAACAGCAATTATTAAAGCAATAGAAGTTGAAATTGCAAATCAATCATTTAATATTGATGGAATTTCATATACTGCATCTGAAATTGGAAATAGTATACAAATCACATTACCAAGCAATATTTTATTAGTTGATGATGAAAATGGACAAATTCCAGGTGTAACATTATCATATAATGGTATTTCATTAACATGAAAAAATACTAGTTCTTCTAGTTCATCAACTACAAGTTCTTCATCACCTAATAGTGATTTCATTGTTGAAGGTTTTACTAAAGTATCAGCTACTCAAGCAGGATACAATCCAGGTGGACAAGGCAATAAAACAAATAGAAATCACCAAATTGCAAGTAAATTAGATTCATTATTAAATCAAGTTATTAATGTTGTTAATGAATACAATATGAATTCATATAGTGCTGCTGATGCACTATATGCTCAAAGCACTGATAATTTACTTACTGCTATTACAAATGCTATTCAAAATGAAATTGAACAATCAGGACAATTATTTAATATTGATGGAATTGCATATACTGTAGATCAAATTGTAAATGGTATAAATATTCAATTACCACAAACAATAACATTATCACAAAATGCAATTGCACAAATTCCAAATGTAGCATTATCTTATAATGGCATTTCATTAACTCCAAAATCTTCTTCATCAACATCAGGAAATTATTTTATTATTGAAGGGTTTATGCCAACTTCTGCTACTCAAGCAGGATATAATCCAACAAATAATAATTATCAAATATATTTAGAAAATGCAATTACAAAATGAACAGCTTCTAATGAAGGAGTTTTAAATCCTGATTTAAATGGTACTTTAGCAAATTCATCTTTTAATGATTTAGTAAAACAAAATATGGCTGGATATGAAATTTTAAACGATTCAACATCATTTAGTAATATTAAAGTATCATTTACTCAATTATCAAGTGAAGATGCAAATAGTTTAGGGGAATTTGCAAGTGATTATTGATTAACTATTACAGCAACTGCAATAAATCAAATTAATTTCACATCTTGAAATGCTAGCTTGAATGATAATAATGGAGGATGGGGAACTAATACTGTTGAAAGTGTACCAACAGGAACAATATTTACTTGAACTTTACCTTATGCATTAAGTACATTAACTAATAATGGTAATTCATTAAGTCTAAGTTTAAATAATACTTATAGTAATGCTGTAAACAACGAGAGTTTATATGTTCCATTTGGTTTATCTATTGGTAAAACATCAAATCTAACATCAATATCAAGTAAATGAACATACAATTATCACGGTGTAATTGCAACAAACTTTGGTACAAATGGTGAAGATTATGTATTACCTTCAAAATGAACTGTTGCTTATTCACAAAGTAGTAATACTTTAAATAGAAATCAACTAATTGCAAATTTATTAGATTCATTCTTAGATCAAACAATTGATGTTTCAAGTTATGATGGAATGGACAAAATAAGTGCTGCTGATGCATTAAATAATCAAAATACTGATAATTTAATAAGTGCAATTACTTCTGCTATTCAAAATGAAATTCAAAATTCAAAAGAAACATTTAACATTGATTCAATAGCATATACCATCAGTGAAATTGCGAGTGGTATACAAATTAAATTACCAACTGATATTTCATTGAATGATAATGAAACTGGAGAAATTACTGGTGTAGTTTTAAATTATAATAATATTTCATTAACACCAAAAAATAGTTCATCAAGTTCTTTTACTGTTGTTGGATTTTTACCAACTTCTTCAACTCAAACAGGATACAATCCTGGAGGAGAAGGAAGTAGTACAAATAGAAATCATCAAATTGCAAGTAAATTAGATTCATACTTAAGTCAAATAATTAATGTATCAAAACAAGACAATATGAGTTCTATGAGTGCTGCAGATGCATTAAATAATCAAACATCAGATAATTTAAAACAAGCAATAACTGCTGCAATTCAAAATGAAATTGGAAGTGAACAATTTAATATTGATGGAATTGCATATACTGCAGCTGAAATTGCAAGTTCAATACAAATTGATTTACCTACTTCAATTTCATTAACAGCAGCAGAAAGTGGACAAATCCCAAATGTTACATTGTCATATAATAATATTTCTTTAAAACCTAACAATGGACAATCAACTTTTATTATTGAAGGATTTGAACAAAATACAATTGATCAAATTAATAAAATAATTGCTAATACATTAGGTTCATATATTAAAAATCCAATTGTTTTAAATAGTAATTTTGCATATACTGTATTAGATTGTTTATCTGATACTACTGATACACAAACTTTAACAACTGCAATAATGAGTACAATTGGTAATGAATTAACTTCTTCAACTAATTTAATTATTAATAGTATTCAATTAAATTGAAGTGAAATTAAACCAAATTTGCAAATTTCTTTACCACAAAATGCTACATCTCAACAATGAATGGATGGAGAATTATCTAATGTTACTTTAACATATGATTCATACACACTACATCCAAGTTCAAACAGTTCATCTAATTATGAAGTAACAAATCTTGCTAAACCTACTCATAATGATTTAGCAGAACAAATTGATCAACTTCCTAAATTATTAGCAGAACAAAATACTTTTCCTATAGTATTTTATAATTGTCCTTATACTGCTGATGAATTCATTGGTTTATCATGAGTAAGAAAAAACTGAGTTTTACATTATTTAAATTATTCATCCAGTTTTAGTGATCAATTTGTTTTGGATGGAAATCAACAGTTAATTACATATAACCACATTACATATATTGGAAGTGATATTGGTGGATATATGGCAAGTGGTATTTCACAAGAAGCAAGTGGATTAACACAACAAAATAATGAAATTGGTTATGTACCTGGTTTTGTTACTGTTGAAATGAACTTATGTGGTGTATGAACTAATCTTGTAAATAAAGAAGGTTCTACAGTTTTAGGTGTTAAAGGATTTGCTATACCAACTGCAACAAATAACATTAATACTTTTATTAATGGTGTAACTCAGCAATTAATGCAACAAATCCCATCAACTATTAATTTAAATCAACAATACAGTTTACAATGATGTGAACAAAATGAAGATGAATTACTACAAATGATATTAAAGAATATTAAATCATTTGATTATACAATTAATGGTGCATCAGTTCCAGTAAATCCAAGTGATATTTTAGGTACAATGAAGATTAGTTTAGGTTCATTTCAAATACTTCCACCATCAGAATCTTTGAGTATGACATCTATTAAAATTACTCCAACATATCAAGATGAATATCTTCCTTCAGTTAATGGTAAATTTAAAACTATTACAATTACAGGTTTTAATGAAGAACCAGCAGAATATTTAAATAATAAATATACACTTTATATGGAAAATGCTATTTTAAATTGATTAAATTCAAATTCAAATGTTCTAGGTTCTCCTAATTCATCATTTACAGATTTAATAAGACAAAATATGGCTGGGTATGAAATATTAAACAATTATCAAGATTTTGATGATTTTAAAGTTTCATTTACACAATTATCTTCTAAAGATGCAACTGATTTGGGTGTTTTGGCAAATAATTATTGATTAACAATTACTGCAACATCTACACAAACAATTCATTTCACTAGTTGAAATGCTAGTTTAAATGGTGGAGCTGGTGGATGAGGTAATAATACTGTTGAAACTGTAGCTGCTGGTAATTTATTTACTTGAACTTTACCTTATTCATTAAGTACTATTGGATTTAATGGTAGTGATAATGAATTAAGTATGGAATTAAATAATACTTATAGTAATGCAACAAGTAATGAAAGTTTACCTGTTCCATTTGGTTTATCTATTGGAACATCATCAAATTTAACTTCAATATCACAAGGTTGACAATATGAATATGGTGGAGTAATTGCAACAAATTTTGGAACAAATGGAGAAGATTATACTTTACCTTCAACATGATCAGTACAATTAAGTGCACAAAATGCAGTTGCAAATTTAATTAACGCACAAATTGCTAATAATGATGCAAATTTTGGTAATAGTGGTGAAAGTGCTTCAACATTCTTAACCAATTTGATTAGTGAATGAATGGCTGGATTTAAATTAAATGTAAATTCAGATGATTTTAATAATTGATATGTAAGTTGAGAAGAAGTAAATGGTTATAATGTTTTGGTTTTAAGTGCATATAGTACTATAAATATTGAAGTAGATTATTATGATGCTAAAACAAATAGTGGTTCTTTAATGTCTTATGAAATTCCTTTAGGTTCTTATTTTTCATGAACTTTACCTTATAACTTGAAAAGTTTGAGTTTTACTAATTCAAGTGTTTCATTAGGTCAAATTCCATATACTGATTACTTTAATAGTATTGCTGGAAAAGGCAGTTGAAGTACACCATTAGGTTTAAGTATTGGAAGTTCTATGCAAGAATCAACTTCAATTAGTAATAATTCATACTTTACAACAGTTTATAGTGGTGATTCTTCATCAAATGGGGTTATTGGAATTGGATATGGAGGAAATAATACATCACCAAGTTTAAGTTTTAATACTTTACTTTCATGAACATCAAATGCAGAAGAAAATTAAAAGATTATTTAAATCTTAATTAAATACAACTCTAAAATTTATAAAATAAGTGCAATCTTTTTAAAAAAATGTTTGCACTTTTTTATATTGAAAAGATTAATATTTTTAAAACAATAAGTAAATAACAAAACATTTGGATTTTTGAAGTCATTAAAATTAGAAGTAAATTTTAATGACTTTTTCTTATTTTGTTATGAAACATATATATATATATAATCATGTATAAAGTTATTTATATTTAAGGTTTTTAAACATGAAATTTAATAAAAAAGCTAAATATTTATTAGTAGGATTTTCTATTATTAGTGCATTAGCAATAATTGCTGGTTCTACTGCAGCAGTTACAATTCATTCAAATCAAAAATCATTAACTAAAAGTCCTACTAAAGCATCTAGTGATAATAATAATAATAATAATAATTCAAACAGTACTAAATCAAATCCATCAAGTAATTCAGGCATTGGAAAAACCAATTCTAATTCTTCTGACAATAATAATGGTTCAAATACCAATGGAAATGGTAGAACTTCAGGTACAAATGGATCAAATTCAAATAATAATAACAATAATACAAACTCAAATTCACCATCAAAAACATCTGGAAGTGACAGTAATAGTTCAAACTCTAAAAATACTAATACTACAAATGGTGAACCAAATAAAAATGGAACAGGTTCTAAATCAGGAAATAGCACTCCTAATACAGGTAGTACTGGTACTAAAACAGGAAATTCTGGTTCAACTCAAAAAAATCCAAAAAATACTCAACCAGAACCTTTACCAACTAATACAGGTGAAAATGAAGGAATTGTAAATATATTAGATTCATTATTAAATAATTATATTAATGTAACTAATTATGATTCAATGAATACTTTGACAGCAGTTCAAGCACTAAATAAACCAAATGCTTTAACTTATGCGATCAAACAAGCAATATTAAATCAAATTTCTCAAAGTACATTTGAAGTTGATGGTAATAGTTATAAAACACTTGAAATAGTAAATAATATTAATGTTAAATTACCAAACATTAATTCATTAAATTCTAATTATAGTATACAAATTCAACCAGTTACTTTATCATATAATGGTATTTCTTTAAAAACATCAAATGGAGATTCAACATTTACTATTATTGGTTTTAAACAATCATCATATGAAACTTATATGGAAGATTCCATTTTAAACTGATTAAATTCAGATCAAAATGTTTTAAATACTTCTAATTCTTCATTCGTAGATTTAATTCAACAAAATTTATTAATATCAACTAATAATTCAAATACGATTGAAGAATATTGTATTTCTAATAATTTTATAGATTTTACTGATTTTAAAGTCTCATTTAAGCAACTTCCACAAGTAGATGCAAAAACATTAGGAAATTTTGCAAATGATTATTGATTAACAATTAGTGCAATGTCAAGTCAACCTATTAATTTCACTAATTTAAGTAATACTACTTCTTCAAGTTCAAATACTGTATCAGCAGGAACTATATTTACTTGAACTTTACCATATGCTTTAAATACTATTAGTTTAAATAGTAATCAAACAGAACTAGAAATGTTATTAAATAGTGCTTATAGTAGTACTTCAACTAATGAAACATTACTAGTTCCATTTGGTTTATCAATTAGTATTACTTCACAAACTAATGAATGATTATCTAATAAAACTATTGCTTTTGATTTTACAAGTAAAAATAATAATTATGAATTACCACCAACTTGATCTGTAGAATTTAATGAATATGCTGATGCTTTAAATTTATTAGACTATGGAATTTTAAATAATGTATCAGATTTAGGAAATACAAACAAAACTGCAAGTTCATTTATTACTATGGGTATAGTTTATGCATATATGTATGCATTTTGAGGATTTTGTGCATCTGATTTACAAAATTTTAGTATAAATTGATCATCACCTGTTAATGGTTATAGTTTCATGGTAATTCATTATGTAACTAATACACCACTATGATGAAATTCAAGTTTTCAAAATGGTAGTACTGGAGGTGGATTTTCAGTTCCTGTTGGCACATATTATGCAGTTGTTATACCATATAATAAAAATTCAGTATATTTTTCTAAGAATAATCAACTTATTATTAATCCAATATCACTTAATGCTAATACTAATGGATGTTTTAATTTTTATTGTGGTACAACTTTTTCAAATGATAGTTATTATTCAGCCTTTTATGATGATGGTTGTAATATGAATAATTTAACTTATATAAATACTGCAAGATGAGGAGTTTATAGTTTTAAATTTAATTCTGATATTGTATGAAATGATGCTTCTTCTTCAACTAAAAATTAGTTTTTTAGAATCAATTTTTTATCTATCTTTTTTAAAAAAGTTTTATACATTATTTAAAAGTTATCTTTGAATTAATTAAATTTATAACTTAAGCAATATGACTAAAATATCTGCTTAAGTTTTTTATATATTGCAATATTTACTAAGCATATATGTAAAAAATACTAATACCACATTTTTTAAAAATTATTAATTTATTTTTTATTTTTACTAATTTTTTGTTTTAGTTAAATGAAGTTTAATTTTTCATTCAAGAAATTATTTTTGTTAAATTTAAAAAAATGTTAGTTTGAGTTTAATTAACATATTAGCAAGAATAATTTGAAATTTGGAGCTTTAAATTATGAAAAAAAGTTTAAAAATAACTTTAGCAACATTATCATTATCAGCAATTTCAGCAATTGCTATAGGTAGTGTGGTTTCTTGTTCAAATAATGCAACATTATCATCAACTGTTTCAAATACTAAGAATGATGTAAAAAAACTTCTTGATCCTAATAGTAAACAAAATACAACTACTTCAACTTCAACTAAAACTACAACTGATACAAATAAAGATTCTTCTAGCAAACAAGTTAGTTCAACTTCAACTAAATCAGCAAATGAAGTTAATAATACTAAAAGTAATAATACATCAATAACTAAGCCTACAGTACCTGCACAACATCAAACACAAGCAACTAATAGTTCTTCAAAAACTACACAAACATCACCTTCAGTTCAATCAAAACCAGATAATTCAACAAAAAGTAATACTCAAATAAATTCTAATAAGACAACACAAGGCATTTCAAATAATACACAAAAAATTAATTATTATCCCCATGTTGTATCTAAACCACAACCTGTTCCAGTAATTAGTACAATTACTGAAAGTCTTAATCAAATTAATATTAGTGAAATTATGCAATATGCTAATGTTACATCATTAAATTCTTACTTAGCAAATTATCAATCAGCAAATTTTAAGAAAATGTTATCTGAAAGTTTATTTTCAACAGATTACTTAACAGTTTCAAACATTGCATATAATCCTTCAACAATTACATCAATAACTGTTAGAAATAATTCAAATTACAATATTAAAATTGATTCTAATTATGGAAATTATATTTCAACTTTAAGTCCAGGACAAGTTAAAAGTATTTCTACAAGTATTGCTTTAATTGGTGAATTTTCTTTTGTAAATGATAATGTTAATCTAAATTTAACATCCTTATGACATGAAAACAATACTGGTGCAGTAGATTACTTTAATCAAATGTGATGTTATAACGGTAGAGCAGTTTATGACATGGCAGCAATTTATGGATTTTTATCAACAAGTATTAATTCACAAAGTGACTATAACAATTTTGATTTTAATAATTATGGACTTGGTTCAACACATGAAATTACATCATCAAGTTGAAGCACATATTATGATTGAAAATATCCACATCAAACAATTGAATTATCATGAATGGCTGATATTTTAGGATTAAATCCAAATGGATTTGATGGATATGATGTTTATATTCAAAATAATTCAACAATTGTAATTAATTGAGTTGATTATCAAGGTGTTTGATATGATGTGAACTACACTATTAATTTAGGTGGAAGATTCTGCTTAAACTGATATTTCTGATA
>JAGBPV010000035.1 GCA_017633195.1 bacterium | reverse complement strand
TTGATGTTCTAATGCATTTTTTAAGGTTTTACTTGCACTAACTCCTCCCCCAATAAAAACATTGTGAATATTGTATTTATTTACACAATATTCAAGTTTTCTTATTAATTCATCAACAATTCATTTCATACTTGAACTAGCAATTTCTTCATTAGAATATTTCTTGTCTTTTAAATTTTTATTAATTAAATTAATTACTGAAGTTTTAAAACCTGAAAAACTAAAATTTTCATTTTTTGCATTATGTGGAATTAATTTTATCTTAGCTAATTCTTCACTATATAAATCATCAATCGTTTTTCCAGCTGGATATTTCATTCCTAGTTTTCTTCCAATTTTATCTAGTGTTTCACCAGCTGCATCATCTGTTGTGTGTAATAATTCAGTAATGTTTTTAGCAGAATCAACCTTATAAATTGATGAAGTTTTTCCTGATACTACTAATGCTAAAAAAGGATATTTAATTTCATTAGTACCAATACTTGCACTAAAAATATGACCATATCTATGATCAATTTCAATTGCATCAAGATTTCATTGTCAAGCTAAAGTTTTAGCAAAAATTGCTGCAACATGTAATCCACCAATTAATCCAGGATAAGCAGTATAAGCAATATCTGTAATTTTTTTAACATCAAAATTCTTGATTAATTTATTTAGCATAATACTAAAATTCTCTTCATGCATTCTACTAGCAATTTCAGGTACAACTCCTCCATATAATGCTTGAATTTTAGAACTGCTATAAAGATCTTTATATATGACTTTTCCTTCACAAACTACACCAATTGCAGCTTCATCACAACTACTTTCAATACCTAATATATATCTTTTCATAATGTACTCATAAACTTTGATAATATTAAATTTTAAATAATATATAAACTGAAAGAAAAAATAATATTTTTTATTAATTAATTTTTGTTATTTTTTCATTAAAATGATAAGTATATGAATTTTTATTAAATTAAGGTAATAAGTATGTATGAAAATTTAGATTATTTAAATATTGAAAATACAAATACTAATGAAGATTTAAAAAACTATAACAAAAATATTAAGTATAAAAAAATTCTTGATAATTTATTGAATGTTAGCTTTCAAAATGATGGAAGTACTTTATATACAAAAACTACAGTTACTAATAATAATGAAGATTTGATGACATTATTAAATGAAGAAGAATTAAATCTTATTTTAAATAAGCCAACTTTTAGAATCAAAATTAAACCAGAAAGATATGGCATTCTTAAAAAAGAATTAGAAAAATGTTCAAACTGTGATGAATTTATTTTAAAAGTTAAAGAATACAAACTTTTAAAAAAATCTGAAATTTTTGTTTTAGAAAAAGATCAAACTAAATTTAATGAATACAAAACTCTTGCTATTAATAATATCAACAAAAAACTTGATAAATTCTTAATGAATTGAAGAGATGTAAAAAGAGCAATTAATGAATCTTATAATTTAGCAGGTATTTGACCATACTATTTAGGAACATATTTTATTGAGTGCAATGTTAATACAAAACCAATTTATGCTCCATTGATTCTTAAAGAAATTGATATTGATATTGTAGGAAATGATGTTTATTTAATTTCTAACTCTGATTATTGTGTTTTAAATGAAAAATTAATTTTTTTATTAAAAACATATAAAGCTAATACAGCAATTTCTTTAAAAGATAATTTAGATGAAATTATTATTAGTAAATTAAATATCCAATTAAATGAATATTATAAATCTTTTATTAAAGACGTTGATGTATCTTTAATTGGTAAATTCATTAATAAAGATAAAGATGATATTATTGAAAATGTTGGTTCTCAAACTATTAAAGTACCAGGAATGGTTAGTATGTTTGCTAATCCAAGTGGTAGCAAGTTAAGAAAAATTGTCATTAATTTAATTGAAGAAAATAAATTAGATGCTATCTTAGCATCACCTGCAGATTATGATCCTTTTCAATTTGATAACCAAGCAATTGATACCTTAATAAATAAAAGACAAAGTATTGTAAGGATTTGTCAAACTGATCCAAGTCAAGAAAAAGCAATTATAAAAGCTTTAGATAATAATTTAATTATTTTAGGTCCACCAGGAACAGGAAAAAGTCAAACTATTGCTAACATCTTAGCTAATATTATGCATGAGAATAAAACAGCATTATTTATTTCACAAAAAAAATCAGCATTAGATGTGGTTATTAAAAGGATGAAAAATTTGCAATATTTTTGTTTGCAATTAATTCCTAAAGATAATGTTTCATCACAAAAACAAATTAAAGAAGATTTTTATGATAATTTTAAAATTTTATTTGATTTATTAACTGATATTAATGAAATAAAACCTTCTTCATTAAATTTGAAAAGTTATGTTTCAGATGCACAAAAACAATATTGAGAACTAAAAAATAAATATACAAATTTAGATGAAGATATTTTTAAAAAATTCCTTAATTTATTAACATCTTACAATAAATTAAATTTATTTAGTTTTAAAACTTTAAAGAGTCTAAATCAAACAATTGATAAAACTATGCTTAATGATGCATATTATTTTGTAAATAAATATCCATTATTAAGCAATGAAATTTTTAACAATTTAATTAATTTATCAGAATGTTTAAAAGATGAAAATTTAATGGATTTTTATGAATTTTATACATTATGTTTAAATTTAAATCTTAATTTAGATAACTTAAATTATTTAAAAAATATTAGTAATTATTTAAATGAAGATTTGATTAATAAATTTCTTGATTTAAATAAAAAATATCCATCTTTAAATAAAGAAAAATTTGATAAATTAAAAGATTTATATAACTATTTAAAACAACAAAATAGTTTACAAACAATTCAATTATCTTTTTTAAATACTCCAAGTAGCATTAAATTAAATATTGATCAATTTGCAACATTATTTAATTTTCACAAAAAAGGTCTTTTTAAAAAAGATTATGATAAAAATACTAAGGATTTGTATCAACAATATCTTGATGTTTTAAATGCAATTCAATTATTACAAATGCAATTATCACCATCAGACTTTTTAGAAATATTTGATATTTTGCAATTAAATGATGCTAAAAAATTATTTGTATATTATTTATCATTAACACAATATTTAAAAGAACATAATCTAACTATTGAAAATTATTTTTCATTACTAAAATATTTCAATCATGAATCATATTTGACAAAACTTAATGATTTTATTGACTTTTTTAATCTTTTGAAAAAAAGCAATATAAGTATTGAAGAATATAAAAACATCACATCATATTTTAATAATCAAGTTTTTAAACAAAATTTTGATAAATACTGTTTATTATTCAATACCTTAAAGTATTTGAATATTAATTTTGAAGATTTTAATAAGATCGAAGATATTTTAAATAATGATACATATTTAAATTTATTTATAGATTTTGATAAACCTTATGAACATTTACCAAAACCAAATCCTTTTTCTTCAGATTTAGAATTTTTAGTTTATGAACAAGCACTCAAATTTGAAGAAAAAGTTAATAATTTAAATGAAGAAGACAAAAAAGAATTTTTAAAAATGAAAGGTAAGATTGAAAAAGCAGCAGCAATGCCTGAAAAATTCTTATTAGCATACAAAGATCTTTTAAAAAATATTTTTCCTGTATTTATTTCTAATCCAGATAAGTTGGCATCTTTTATTGATTTTAAAAATGATCAATATGATTATGTTATTTTTGATGAAGCTAGTCAAATTTTTTTAGAAAAAGCCATTCCATATTTAAGTATTGCTAAAAAAGTGATTATTGCTGGAGATAATCAACAAATGCAACCTACAAATTGATTTGGTATAAGAACATTTGATGCTGATGAAGAAGATCAATTTGAAGAAGAAAATGAAGATTCATTATTAAATTATGCAATTTCAATAGGATTATCAAAACAAACTTTACAATCAAATTTCAGATCAAGTAGTGCAAGCTTAACAACTTTTTCATCTAAAGAATTTTATGATTCTGAATTAAAATCAGTTAACAAAAATAATGTGAATAATTCTTCAATTGAAGTTATTAATGTGAATGGTACATGAACTAATTCTTCAAATTATGAAGAAGCACAAAAAATGATTGAAGTTTTAAAGCAAAATATTCATTTATATAAATCAATTATTTTACTAACTTTAAATGAACATCAATTACAACTTGTAAATGAATTATTAGTTAAAGATGAAGAATTATGTAAATTATATTTTGAAGGTAATATCATTCTAAAAAGTCTTGAAAATATTCAAGGTGATGAAGCAGATTTAGTAATTATTAGTATTGGTTATACAAAAGATGCTAAATTATCATCAACTTATGTATGTAGACCAAATGGTAGAAATGCTTTAAATGTTGCAATTACTAGAGCAAAAGAAAAGATTATTGTTTTAAAATCAATTAATGCAGAAGAAGTTATTTTTACAAATAGTGAAAATAAAGATTTACAAACATTTAAAAATTGATTACAATTTTTAGAATTAAATTCAGAAGAACAAAAAGAATATTGTAGTTTAAAGATCGATTTAAAAACTGAATTTGATTCAAGTTTTGAACAAGAAGTTTTAGATTGATTATGTAAGCAAACTTATCCTTATCAAATCAAAATTACTAATCAATATAAAGTAGGATCTTATAGAATTGACTTTGCTTTTATAAATGAAGAAAATAACAAATTTATTCTAGGTTTAGAAGTTGATGGATTTAAATATCATTTTGGTCCTAAAAAAACTTATTATGATTTATTAAGACAGCAATTATTAGAACAAAAAGGTTATCCAATTATAAGAATATCTGAATATAACTGAAAAGTAAATAAAGAAGCTTTATATAAAGATATAATTAATGAACTTAATTATTTAAGAAATAAAAATCAAATTTTATAAACTTGGAAATTATAAACGGACAAAAAGTCATTAATAAGAAAGGACTTTTTGTTTTTTATGTCAAGACAATTAAAACCAAATGAATGAATAGAATTATTTAAAATTTATGAAACATCAAATTTGCAAAATGTATGAATAAAATATGCAGATTATAAGGAGAAAATAACTAATTCAATTAAAAACTCTTTTAAGTTAAAAATATAAGAAATTTATAAAGAGTAATAGAGACATGAATACGTTGATATCAATGACTGGTAAAAAATCTACTAATAAAAGAAAAATTGGAAGACCAAAAAATACACAAAATAAGCATGAGATTTGAAAAGAGTTTCTTCAAGAAATTGGATATGATGAGCTTTCCAATTTAATCAGTGAATTAGTAGATAATGGGGATGAAAAATTAATTGACAAGCTTAAGAAAATTACTAAAAAGTCCAAATTATCTTCTAGAAAAATGAGTAGCATTTTGAATATATCAAAAACAACTATTTGTAACATTAGAAACAATAAACCTAAAATTATTAGAGATGATTCAAAAAGAAAATTATTGATAAATAGAATTCATGATATTTTTATTGGACATAATTCAAATATTGGTAGAAAACGTATTGCAG
>JAGBPV010000034.1 GCA_017633195.1 bacterium | reverse complement strand
ACAATTGCAAATAATTTAAATGCAAATGTTGCTGCTGATCAATGACATTTAATTAATAAAATTCATCTAGTTTTTAACATTAAAAATGAAAGTAAACATGATTTATTTTTTCATAACAAAAAACTATTTAGACAAATAAAAACAAAATATCGCAATGAAATAGTGAAATTAATTAAAGAAACTAAAATTGATGAAGCAATTTTAATGTTGAGTGAATTTAAATATAAGTTTAACTTTAAAGTAAAAGAGATTAATGGTTTAATTTTATATTTAAAGAGAAATAAAAGAGCAATTGAAATTTGAAGTAATGCAAATTATTTTGGTACTTATACAGAAACATTTGTTCAACAATTAGTAAAGAGTTATTTTGGAAATTTTGGTAAGTGTTATTCATTAAATAATTTTATTAATTTATTAAGTGCTAATTGTGTTGTTAAAGATTTGAAATAATTTTTTTCTATTTGTCTTTTTTAGTAAAAAAAGAAAAACAGGATAAAGAGCAAAATTTGGTGTTACAAATCGAAGTGATTTAGATTATGTGGTAATTATTACATAATTACAACTAATTTAAATTATTTGCTAATTAGTGGGACTTATTTGAGAATTTTATTAATAAAATTCAAAAATAAATTAGGACTACTTCTTATCCTGCGCCCACTTGCGCGTTTAGAGACAAGCAAAGTGCTTTTTAACATGTTAATGGTATATAAAATTTTTTAAATATGTATATTTAAAATAAAAAATTAAGAAAATTTCCTTTAAAAATCTTTATTACATAGTAATAAAAACCACTTTTATAATTTTCTTGTTGCTATTTTTGATAAAATATTTTTGGTTGTCAATCTAACACTGACAAAAATGCAACTCTCCCAATAATTTTAAAGATTCTATCAATTAATGTCGAAAAAAATATTTCAAGAATTTTTTTAGTTTAAATGCTGTAAAAATTTAATTGCTTATATTGTAGATAATAATTATTGATACTTAATAAGTAACTAACTTATTATTGAACTGTATTTTTAAAAAATTAGATGTTCAAAATACATATTTGTTTTTGATATTATAAAATTTGTTAATGTTAATAAATGACACACATGATGAAAACATGCGAAAAGGATTGAAGAATAAATACTTTAGAATGTATATAACATGTAAATCATTTGCATATATAGTAGATTAAACAATTACTATTTTATCGGGAGACTTTCAAATTCATTTGAAATGTTTTAATGACAATTACTAAAATCTTAACAAAAAATTAAAAAAATTTGAGAAGTCTTGTCCGCAAAAATAAAAGCTCCATAATTTTTCAATATCTTGCATATTTTATTCATACATTTTTGGATTTTTAGATTCATATAATTTGAATAGTTCAATAAAATCTTTTACTGTTAATTGTTTAGACATAAAAAATAATTTTATATTTTTGTGCTAATATATAGAAAGAAAAATATGAGAAATATATATGAAAAAATTTATAAAAATATTAACAAGTGCTTTTGTAGCAACTTCAGCATTAGCTGCTGCAGTAGTAACGCCAATTGAAATTACTAGAAATAATAATATTAGTAATAATCAAAAAACTCAATCAAATATTAACAATAAACAAATTGCATCTCAAAATACCACAAATATTGATTCAATATTATCTAAAATTCCTGAAATAAAAGTAGAAAATATAATAAATAATTATTTTGCAATTAATTCTTCTAAAAATAGTGCAATATTTATAGAAAATTCAATTAGTATTAACAAAGATAAAATTATTATTCAAAAAGCTAAAAAAATTATTAATGAATTATATACAAAGAAACTTTCTTACTCAACATTGATTCAAAAAGCTAAGAATAAGTATAATAGTTTAACATTACAACAAAAAGAATATATTATGAATAAGATAAAAGAAAAACAAATTAAACAATCAATACATTCAAATCTTAAAACATCTTTATTCTCTTATACAACATTAGTTTCAACTCAAACTAATACTCAAGAAATGACTAATTCTGTAATTAATAATAGTCAAAATACTTTGAATCAATTAAATAGACTAAGAGCAATAGCTATATCAATGTCAGTTGCTACTGCAGCACAATGAATTGTTGCAGGTGTAGAAGCTTCTATATGATTTATTGGTTGAATAGAAGTAGGTTTTACTGTTGCTGCTGCTATTGCAGATACAGCAGCAATGTCAATGGCATGAGTAACTTATAATCAAGCATTTAATCCAATACATAATGCTGTTGGAGAATTATTAACTTTAACATCTATAGGTTTTTCACTTAATGATATATGAGATTCAATCAAAGATTTAAAAAAGAGTTTTGGCAATCTTGGAAATAATTTAAGTGGATTAAATGATTCAATGTATGCAGCAAGTGCTGCTGATAATGCAGATTTATGAGCGGATCCTGCAAATGCTGAAATAGAAATAACAATTGATACTGCTACTACTATAATTGATTGCATAAATTTAACTTTAGATACTACTATGAGCATTTTAGGTTGCTTTGATTCTAATTGAAAAGCTGCATGATAGTACTATTATTTTATGAAGAAAACAAAAAAAGAACCTATTTATATAACATTGCTAAAAATAAATTCTTTCATGTTGTACTTTAAAGGCATTTCAATAGGCGCTATTATTCTGAATTTTATTATTTGAAATCATCCGGTCACTCCCAAACATCTTTATAGATATTTTAGAATGTTACCTAAATATGAATATTTAGTACAAATTTATTGTTGAATAGGTATATTAGTTTTTTTCATCTTGTTTACTATAATACTAGAAATAATTATTATAAAAACATCGAATAAAGAATATCCGCTAACTAAAAACCAAAAAATCTATTTCATTATATTTAATTCATTTTACTCTAAAATACTTCTTTCTAATTATTTGCAATACAAAAAATGATCATATGAAGAATATCTGAAAGAAAAAAGAAATAAAATTAACACAACCAATGGATCTATAGAACAGATTGAATATGAAAATTCATCTTTAATTAATATTGATAATAAAGAAGAAAATCTAAAATATTATAAATATTTACAGAAAAAATATAAAGATGTAACAGTTATATTAGCAAATGATAATCTTGAGAAATATCGAATTGGCAAAAAGCTTAATGATAAGGATTTTCTTAAAAATTATATAATAGTAGAAATAAATTTAAAATATTATAATTACTGATGACAAACTCTTCGCATTCGAACCTGGGGATATATTTGCATATTTTCTTTATTAGATACTCAACCAAAACCTAAATGATCTTTTAAATTAAAATATTTTGGAAATAATAATTATTTCAAATTCTTTAGAACACTAAAAGGAATGACTTCTTGAATAAGCAAAACATTTCCACAATTTAATAAAGCTTAATAATCAGTAAATATGTTTAATACTATCATTAAATAAAGTTAATTCCATTTTAGTCATAGATATTATATTGGGACAATAATTAAAATCTAATATTTTTGCTATGAGACATTAAAATATTAGTTTAAATCGTTAAATCTATTTTTTAAATTCTTACATTATTGTGTAACAAATTAAATTTACAATTTCATCTTTCATGATTATTTGTTATTTTTTCTCTAACTGCTTTATTAAATTTTTTGGGAGACTTTCAAATTCGTTGGAAACGTCTTAATGACAACTAATAAAATCTTAACAAAAAATTAAAAAAACATAAAATTATTTTTATTGCATAATAAAAAGATTTAAGAAAAAAATTCTTAATTATTTTTTAAATTTAATATTGTAAATTTGTAAAAATATCTATTTTATTTTGGAAAATAAACAATCAATTTCTCTTAAAAAGAGTATTGAAAAATTATTTTATAAGATTAACAATACAATTAGTTCTCAAAAGATTAATAAATGTTTCTAATGAGTAACATTTACCAAAATTACCATAATAACTTTTAACTAATTGT
>JAGBPV010000033.1 GCA_017633195.1 bacterium | reverse complement strand
GCATTATGCAATTATTCAATTAGTTTGCAAGAAGCAATTATTAATGCAATTGAAAATGAAATTTCAAATGACATTAAAAATAACACAATTTCATTCAATACTCAAGATTCTTTAAATACTGTTACTTCAATTGCAAACAATATACAAGTTATTTTGCCACAAACTGTTTCAATATCTAATAATCAATCATCAGAAATTCCAGATGTTGAATTATCATACAATGGGATTTTTTTATATTCAAATACTCTTTCTAAATTATTTATTATTGATGGATTTAAAAGTGCAACAATAAATGAAATGAATTCAAATAATGATCAAATAATTATAAATGATTTAAATGAAGCTTTTACAAGTAATATTATTAATGTTTCTTATTATGACAACATGTGATCATATACTGCACAAGAAGCATTAAATGATCATTTTAGTAGTTTACAATCAGCATTAAAATCTGCAATTCTTAATGACATAGAATATTATTTAGAATATATTGAAGTTAAAGTTAATGGTATTTTTTATACTTATACTGAAATTGCAAATAATATACAAATAATAAGATCTCAAGCTACTGTAATATCAAATAATTCATCCCAAGAAATTTCAGGAATAATATTAAAATATAATTCAATTCAACTAACACCACGAAATAATTATGGAATAATAACTAAAAATTTTATTATTAGTGGATTTTATGATTATGAACAAATTCAACACATAAATAAATTAAGTTCAAATCAATTATCTAGATTAAGTAATATTATCAATATTAGTGATTATGAAAATCTGAGTTCATACACTGCTTCTTATGCATTAAATAATGCAACTAGTGATAATTTAAAAAGCGCTATAATAGATGCTATTACAGCTGAATTAAAATATCAATGAAAATATGGGGATGACTTTTTTCCACAAGAACAGACAGAAAATGAAAATGAAGATAATATAATCTCGCAAATCTGTAATGATATTCAAATAGAATTACCTAAATCAATTTCATTATCTGACAATGAAGCTGGACAAATTCCAAATGTTACATTATCATTTAATGGAATAAAAAACACTAATATATCATTTACTATTATAGGTTTTAAAGAAGTAACTATTAACCAAACAGAAACAAACAATAATAGAAATATAGAAATTGCAGATGAATTAGATTCATTATTAAGTAATCAAATTAATGTCACTGATTTTAATGTTCTAAATTCTCAAGATAATGGAATTGGCTTAAACAATTATTCAAATAGTTTAAAGTCAGAAATTCTTGATGCTATAGAAGTTGAAATTGCAAATTATATGGGGTTCTTTAATTTCAATGGTATCCAATATACCATAGCAGAAATTGCTAATGGTATAAAAATTGTTTTACCAAATTCTGTATCTAATTTAGTTGGTTCAAATATACAAATTCCTGATGTAATATTGTCTTATAATGGAATTAATTTAATATCTAATGCAGGTTCAAATACATTTACTGTTATTGGTTATAGTAGTTTAATGACTAAAAATAACTCAGTTTATCCTACACAAACTAATTTTATAAATCAACAAGTTGCTAATGAAATAAGTTCAATATTAAGTGATAGAATCAATATTTCAAATTATGAAAACATGAATTCATATACCGCAGCAATTGCTTTAAGTCAATATGAAAGTAATTTAAAAAGTGCAATTATTGATGCTATCATTAACAGTATTTTCCCTTTTGATTTCAAAAATATTTCATGTAGTGCTAATACACTTCAAAATGAACTTTCAATTACTTTACCAAATTATATTTCAGTACAAAATAATGTCTTAGCACAAATTCCAGGAGTAGAACTAAGTTTCAATGGTGTTTTAATATCATCATTTATTTCTTGCTCAGATACATTTATTATTGATGGTTTTAAAACTACAACAATTGCTCAAACTAATGCAAATGACAATAGAAATCAAGAAGTTGTACAAATTCTTGATTCTAATGCTTTTATAGGAAATTCAATACTTATTGGTGCATATAATAATATGTTTTCATATACTGCGCAAGAAGCATTTAATAATTATCAAACAAGTTTAGAAGATGCAATAGCAATTTCAATCGTTGATACTGTTGGTTCAGCATTTTGTTTTCAAGGAATTTGTTATACATATAGTCAAATTACAAGTTATATAAAAGTTATCTTGCCACAAACAATTACACCATTAGATAATCAAAATGCAGAAATCCCTAATGTTATGTTGCAATATAATGGAATTACATTAAAACCAAGTAATTCAACATCAGATACATTTGTTGTATATGGATTTATTATTGGACCAATAAATACAGATATTTCAAATAATGCAGATATTTTATTTACTTATTATGCTCAAATAAATAAAATAAATAACAAAAATATATACACAGAATAAAATTAAAATTTTAATATTTAAATTACAAAATATTAGATTGAAATAATTAAAGAACATATAACTTGCAAGAATTAATCAATTATTATAAAGTGCAATTAATGTAAACAATAAAGAAGACAAAAATTATCTTACAAAATAAATTGAATAAATTAATAAATATAAATTCTTTTTTTCATAAATAAAATATAATCAAAGTATATAAAAATAAAATTCAAAATAAACTTTGAGAATATTTTTATTTAATATAGAAATAAGATATATTAAAAAAATTTATAAACTACTTATTTCTTTTTATAGAATTTTTCAATAAATTAATAAGTTAGTTTTTAGTATATTTTCAATTCAATTTTTAAAACATTGGTTTTTATAAAAAAGAAACTTCATTAAATAATTTACTAATTTTGATCAATTATAATGTTTAATTTCATATAAAAACTAATTAAAAATTTAGTCTATTATTAAAATTAATTTTTAATAAAGAAAGAATAATTTTTTATTATAATCAACGCAATTTAAAAATTGATAAAGTTTGAAGGAGTGTAAGATGAATAATAAAAAGAAAATTGCTAAGTATATGATTGCTGCATCAACTTCAACTTTAATTGCTGCTGCTGTTATATCAGCTGCTGTTAGTTGCAGTAGTAATAATTATTCTTCAAATGCAAATAAAAAAGATAGTAGTAATAATCTTATTAGTGTTAATGGAACAACATATAACAAAAATGCTGTTGTAAATGTTGCTTATGGTGAACAAGTTACATTAAGTGCAAACAATAAATCATTTGCAAATAAAAATATTATTTATAAATGGTATAAAAACGGACAATTACTTCAAAATGTGAAAAGCAATAAACTTATTGTTTCTTCAGAAGCAAAAAAAGATCAATATTATTGCCAAATAGATGTTAATGGAGTTCAAACTATATCAAATACAATCACAATTAATCCAACTTTTAAAAGTAGTTCATTTAAAGCAGTAATTTTACAACAAACAAATAATAACAATGTTATCAATGATATTAATAATACAACTTCATATCCTTTAAGATTTGAAATACTTTATAACAATGTTCCATTTACTTTACAACCTACAACAGTTCATTGAACGATTAATGGTAAACAATTGTTGCAAACTAATTCATCATTAATTCCAAATTTAGTTATGGGAACAAATAATATTAGTGCTGTAGTTGAAAATTTACCAACTTTTTTTGGACTTAACAAGAATTCTTTAACTGCTAATTTAACAATTAATTATGCACAAATCCAAATCACAACACCAAATCTTAAAAATAATGAACTATCAGTAAATTATGACAGTACAGTTTCATTACAAGCAGTCCCCTCTTCTCTTCAAACATTAGTTAATGCTGGAATTAATTTAAGTAATGTTTCATATCAATGATATGAAAATAATGAACCTATAAAAGATAAAACAAAACCATATTTAACTCTTAAAGTTACAACTAATGCAACTTATTATTTAAAAACTACATACATTATTAATAATCAAATGTATTCATTAACTTCAAATTCTATAACTATTAGTCCAATAATACCAAATCAAATAAAAGCAAATATTACAAGTACTAATAATAAAGTTGTTACTAATACTTTAAATATTTATAATGAATCACAACAAACTCAAGAATTAACACTTAGTTTTAGTAATGTTAATACTAGTAATTTAACTAGATTAAATGTTGAATGATTAGTAAATAAAAAAATAGTTCAATCAGGTACAAGTTTAAGTTTTAATCATACTTATAATATTGGAACAAATAATGTTACAGTGAATGTAACTTATACTTTAGATGGAAAAACCATAACATTAACAGATATTGCAAGTTTTATTATTAATTACTATAGTTTAAATATTGAAACAAACAGTAGTAGTATTTCATATGGTTCAAATGTTGATACTTTAAGTATGTCATATGAACAAGATAGTGTTTATGAAAATGCATTATATCAATGAGAAATAAATGGACAACTTGTTGGTAACAAATCAAACATAAGACCAACAACATTGCCTTCTTATAATATTCAACAAACTACAACATTTAATTTAGTTGTAACAAATTCAAGCGATTTAAGTGATCAAACAATTACTTCAAATTCTATTACAATAACTCCAACAAGTACTTCATCAATATCTGCAATATTAAACACTAAATATGGAAGTAATAATACTCTTAATGTTTATAGTAATGTAACTGGTACAACTCCAAGCTCATATAAATTTAATGTGCAATTAGAACAAGATGAAAAACAATACTCTGGTACTTTAAATAATGCAACTACAACTTGAACTTTAACTTTTAATGATAAAACAATAAATTCAACACAAACAAGTACATTAAGTTTTGATTTACCAATTTCTGATTTAACTCAATCTGGTACATATACTTTAGTATCATCAACTAAATTAGTTGGAATTAGTACAGCTATTACTGCAAGTTATACTATTAATTATTCACAATTAACTATTAGTAGTAATACTGATGGATCTAATGGAACTTTAAGTATTAATCAATCAAGTTTTGGTTCTTTAATTAATCAACCATATTTTTTCTGACAAGTTGAAGCATCTAATAATTCTTGATCTACAGTTTCAACTAATACTTCAAGTTCATCATATGATGTAAGTAATTTAACTTCATCAAAAACTTATAGAGTAATTGTTGCAAATGCAAACTCATTATCTAATGCAAGTATTAAACTTTATAGTAATACAATTCAAGTCTCACCAACTGAATTAAGTGATTTAAGTTATGATACAAATAGTTATGCTCAATGATTTTTACAAGAACAATTAAATACATGAATAGGTCAAAATGATTCATATTGAAATAATTTTATAAGTCAATATGCTGTTGGATATCAATTAGATGCTAATTATTCTTACTTTGATAATTGTCAAGTATATTTTTCACAATTACCAAACAATGATAATTTTAATAATCAACAATTTTTAACAATTCGTGCAGTTTCTATTAAACCAATTAGTATAAAGACTTGACAAGGAGACTCATTTCAAATAGATAATTCAATAAATGCAATTCCAGCTGGAAGTGTATTTACATGAACTTTACCTTATGAACTAAGTTCATTAACTTATTCAAATAATACTGTTTCAATTCCAATATTAAATGATTCAGAATGATTAGATACAAATACTGGAGAACAAACTATTGCTACACCATTTGGTTTATCAATTGGTACATTGTCAAATCCAACTTCTATTTCTGGTAGTAAAGAATTTTCTCAAGCAGTTAATAATGTAATTGAAATTTCATATGGAGATAGTGCAAATAGTCCATACACTCCTCCTTCATCATTATCTAATGCATATACAGGTAATACAATTTCACCAACAAGTTTTAATAGCACAAACAATACTTTATATTTAAATGAACCTAATACTGTTTGATTTAATATTACTAATAAATTAACTAATTATTCAATTACAATATCAAATTCTTCAAATGACATTGTATTTTCAAATTCAATACAATCAGCAAGTAATACATCTTTTAATTATTGTTTTTATACTCCAGGAATTTATACAATTACTATTTCTTACACTTTCAATAATGCTAATGGAACTAAAACAACAAAATCACAAAAATATTATGTAAATTACTCTTCAATTTCAATCAATGCTACTACTACTAATCCAAAATTAGGTACAACTGATGTTTTAAATGCATCAAATAATGAAATATTTAACAAATCAACAAATATTACTTATCAATGATTTCAAATTCAAAATGGCGTTAAAAATAAAATTGTTGGTGCTAATTCATCAAGTTATACTGTGAATGTTAATCAATATAATGCTACTTATGAATATCAATTACAAGAAAATATTAATGGTGTTAATTATTTAAGTGCTCCAATTATTTTAACTCCTGATCTTACTAATTTTGTTGCATCAAGTAATATTTCTAATACTAATTCTTCAAACAATGAAACTATTAGTACATCAAATTTTAATAAACAAAGTTTTAATTTAACTTTGAATTGTTATGGTACTTTATATAATTCAACAAATGCATCAAATTTAAATGATCTTAATATTACTTGATATGTAAATAATGAAGCTCAAACAAACTCAAATCAATGAGTTTTTAATTATATGCCAACTGCAAATGGTAATTATCAAATTAAAGCATTAATCAAATACAGTTTATATGGACAAGAATTTAGTGTATATTCTAATACAATTAATCTTAATGTTCAAAATGAAAGTATTATTCAAGCATTAAATAACGCAATTAAAAATCCAATAACTTTACCTAATTCATATGCATATACTGCAGCACAAAGTTTAAATTCATCAAATGTGCAAAATACAATACAAGCCATTAAAAATGCAATTATTAGTGAAATTTTTCAAAATCAAAATAGTGTAACTCTTGGTAAACAAACATTTAATAAACAGCAATTAATGCAAGAATTAATTATTAAACTTCCTGCAAATGTTTCATATCAAGATAATTTAAATGGTATTTTGCAAAATATTGAAATTAGTTATGGTAATGAACAAAATATTCAAACACAAGCAAAAGTAAAATTAAATTCAATTATTAATTCAAAAAGTGAATTAGCTAATATCATTATGAATTATTTTGAAGTTAATCCATCATTATTATTATCTTGAATTCAATGTTGAGGACTTGGATATAAAATAGCAAGTAATGTAAATGCAGCAAATTTTAGTCAATATTTTAGTATTGATTCATGTAGTTTTAATGAAACATCAAATGATTTTTTAGGCATTTCATTAACAATTAAAAAACCTGTTGCAATAGCACAATGTAATAATGAAGCAACTTATGAAAATAATATTGGATATATTCAACCAAATACCATATTAAATATCACAACTCCTTTTCAAACAAATGATTTTAGTGCTTCATTATCTGTTTATGGAAATAGCATTAATACAAATATTTGACAATACATTGAACCATTTTCAAGTCAATGAAAATTTATAACATCTGAACAAGCAGGATCTGATAGTTATTACATTGGATGAACTTTAACAGGTTCAAATTTACCTTCACAATATGAAAGCGGAACTTTTGTATACACAAATTTCTTTGAAGTTAACCAATCAATGTGTATCATTAATTTAACAAATAATAATACTAATAATGCACTACAAAATTTTAATACTGGAATAAACATTAATAATTCAACTTATGAAGTGATTGGTTTTTTAAAAGCAGATGCAAATGATGCAACACAAGAAGAAGATGTTGCTTCTACACTTGGATCAATTTTAGGCAATGAAATTTCTTTAAATCCAATGTATAATTTAACTGCACAAGCATCTTTAAGTAGTTTAAGTAATCAAACAGCATTAATTAATACTATTGAACAAACCATTGCATCAATTTTATCAAATTTATATTCTAATAAGGAATTTGTAATCAATAACATTGCATATTCAGTATCTCAAATTATTTCATCTTTAAATATTACATTACCAAGCAATGTATCATGAAATAACAACGAAAATGGAATTTTACAAAATGTCACAATTGCATATAATGACTATAGTGTTACAAATTCAAATGGTATAGATTTTGAAGTTACAAATTTCAATACAACAACTAAAGCATTAACTACAAGTGAAGATGAAACAATTAATCAATTATTAGAAGCAATTATTAACAATAATACTATTGCTTTAATAAATTATCATTTATCAGTAAAACAATCTTTATTATCTATAAATAAAAATGAATTAAGTGATGCTATTAAAAATACGATTATTGATGAATTAAAACAAAGTTCTTTTATACTAAATAATATTTATTTTGATTTATCACAAATTATTAGTATTATTAATAACTTAACAATTAATTTACCAAATACAGTTTCACAAACTGATGAAAATTCTGGAATAATAAACAATGTAACATTTAGTTATAACAATCAAACTTTAAATAATGAATATACAATTACTAATTTAACTAAAGTTAATAATTTAACAAATTCAAATACATTAAATATTAATTTCAAAAATTCTTCATATGATATTAATCCAATAGATGGAATTACTTTAAATAACTTTAGTATTCAACCAGAAGTTTCAGATTGACAAGACACATATACATTAAATTATTACATTAATATTGCTAGTGAAAATGTTTCAAACTTTAATATAGCATCATATCAAGAAGTAACGCCTTTTACTTTTTCAAATGAATTAATTAATTTAATACAAAATAATCCAAGTTATATAGCAAATAAATATTTAGTTATTACCTTATTTGCAAGTATTAGTGATTCTAATAATAGTAATTTAACATCTTGCAGTACCAAAATCATTATCAATAATAATAAATTATTCTTGTATGCAATAAGTAATAATCAATCTTTCATTAATTTAAATTGTTATACTAATCAAACTTATTCATTGTTCTTTGATAATTATTTAACAAATAGTACAAATACATATCAATTAGTAGAAATTGTTAATCAAATAAAAACCACAAAAACAATTACATATGCTAATCAAAAAGCAATTGAAAGTTTATTATTAAATCAAGTTGCAAATACTGGCATAATTACATATTATTTACAAGAAATAAATAGCAATAATGAAGTTTTAAGTGTATCGAATGAAGTAACTATTAACTGCTCACAAATTGGTGGAATTACTTTAACTAATCAAAATATTAATAATAATGTATTAAATGTTAATTTAAGCACAACAAGTTCAGCAACACTAAATATTATAAAGAATGATCCAAATGTTACTTTTTATGCAGATGATATATATTATCAAATTGCAGCAAATAATGATGAATGATTACCAATTACTAGATTCTCTAATTTATTTAAAGTAAACTTTACAGATAATGAAATTACATTTAGTCATTTAGCAAGTGACATTAGTATTAATGTAAAAATTGTCAATACGATGAATAATTTATATAGTAATGTTGTTACTATTAAAACTAATGCACCTAGTTCAATGTGAAATAGTTTTACTTATAATAATAAGCAATTTACAGTTGCTGCAAATGCTAATCAATCTTCAACAACATTAACTGTAAATGTTAATGCACCATTTCTATTAACTTTTAATCAACCAAAAATTAATTTATCAAATATTCAATATAATTGATCCATATTAACAAACTCTGGTTTTGAATCTGAAAATGGTAATTTAAATTCAATAACAACTTCTTTTAGTAAAAATACTACTTATATCATAAGACTACAAATTAGTTGAATGAATAATTACTCTGCTCAAGCTTATACATACTTATTCAAAGTTAATGCAGCAGTAAGTGCAACTAAAGTTGCTTTAGCTCAACAAGAATTAAATCAATTTTGTGATTCACAAACAAATGAATTGAATGTAATAAAAGCATATTGAAATAATAATCCAAGTACACTATTACCATGAATTTTTACTCCTTCATTAGGTGGAGAAGCATTATCACCAAGTCTAAAACCAAATAATTTTTATGAATATTTTAGTATTCAAAGTGTTCAAATTGCAAATAATGATGATGGATTAATACAAGCAGTTTTAAATTGTTTAAAACCTATGAATATAGTTCTTAATAATTATGGTGGTGGCCAACTTGAAACAATCGGAAGTACATCTGCTGGAGAACAAGTTATTATTACAACACCTTATCAATTAAGTTTATTTAAACATGTTGTACAACCAACTGGTGCAAGTTTAATGTATGAAAATATTACAAGTCTTGTTGTAAATAGTTCTACATTTAATAATACAAGTAATAATAATTATCAAATTGGATGAAATATACCTGCTTTATATGCAAATGGCAATATTGACTTTAATGATTTAAGTGGAACTTATGAAATGAATATTACAAACTTAAATTCCAACAATACATTACCAAATTACATAAATGTTGCACCATCAATTACTCATGAAGTGATTTGAAATATGAAAACTTCGAGTCAAATTGTAATTAATTATACAAGAAGTGCTGGATATTACATTACTTTTGATCCATTCTTTTATCCACTAAATGTGTCAGATGTTACATATACTTGATATGAAGTTAAAGGAAATAATGTAAACCAAACTAACTTAAATAATGGAACTGAAATCACTACAACTTCATCTCCACAATTAGCAATAGCATATAATTATGAAACAACAGATATTTCATTAACATATTATTGCATATGTACATATGAAGCAAATGGAATTTATTATACTAGTCACAGTCCAAATGTTCTTGTAATATTTACAAATGTAACAGGTGGAATTAACAATTAATAAATTGTTTTATTGCTTTAAGAAAGAAGGATAACAAAATGAAAAGAAAATTATTAAAAAATCTTTTAATAAGTTCAAGTGTATTAGTTTTAGCTTCATCTGTTACTTTAGGCTTGTGTTTAATTCCACAAAAGCAAAATATAATTACTACTGACAGTATAAAATCAACTAACATTAATCATAATAATAAGCAACTATCAAGTACAAATAATACTAATAACATCTCAAACTATTTAAATAATAATCCCAATTATTTTTTACATGATGGATTTTATACACAATTATCAAGCAATGAAACAAATGTCACAATTGGTGGAATTACTTATTTATTAAACACTACAACTAATACTGCAACTGTAATCAATATTGAAGATACAACATCAAATTTAATTATTCCTGGAATGATCCAATCAAATAAACAATTTTATAATGTAACTGCAATTGGTAATGGAGCTTGTTTTAATAAACAATTAAAAAGCATTAGTCTTCCAAATAGTATTTTAAGTATTGGAGCAGATGCATTTGCTAATAACTTATTAACTAAAGTTAATCTTCCTTTATATTTAAATAGTTTAGGAAACAATGCTTTTAGTAATAATCCATTTTATGAAGGTACAGTTATTAATATACCAAGTAAATGTACTTGAAATAAGAATGCAAATTTATGTCCATTTAATAATGATAATAATGCTGGACAATTTACTAGATGTGTGAAATATATTATTCAAAATTTAGCAGTTTATGGATATGTATATCAATCAAACGCTTGACAAATTGTTTCATGAATGCCACAAGTAGCAAATTTAATTCCAAATGATGTTGTAGCAAAAAATAATATTTTTACAACTAATCAAACAATATCAAATCCTGTAACTCAAAAACAAACATACAATTCTTTTAGCATTCCAACTTTATCATTAAATAATGTAAGTTTACAAAACAATACTATTGCAATATTAAGTCAAGGACAATATGTTCAACAATTATATGGTTTTAATGTTTCAAACAATAATCTTTCATTTTATTGAACAAATAGCAGTTATCAACCTGGACAAAATTTTGTAATTACAATTTCAAATCCTAATACTAATACACAAATCTATAGTAGTTTAAATTCTTATTCTACAAATGAAGTACCAATTGAATATGGAGATGTGGTATCAATTTATTTCAATGAAGGACAAAATAATAGTAATTATAGATTATTAACAGGACTACCAGCAAATCAAATCAATAATGCAAATCTTTCTAGTTGTGGAATTAGTCAATATTTTTGTTGTAATTATCAATCAAATAATGGTGGAACTAATGATTTTATAATTACACAAAATGGTTTTATTCCTTATCAAAATATCATGCATGTAAATATCAATTGTTTACAAGAAAGTGTAAAGAATTTTAATTTAACAGGAACAGCATTAGCAGATCATATAGTAACAGCAACAATTGATGGAAAATCTTATGAAGCATTAAGCAATAGTGATGGAGAATTTAGCATTCCAATTACACCAAGTTCACCAATTGCTTTAGGAACTAATGTAACTGTTACATGTAATGGATGTTTAACATATAATTCAAAACTAATTGGTGCTAATCCAATAAATTCTGGATTCTTGTTTGAAGATGGTGCAGATTTTGGAATCTTACCAGATGGATATACTGGTACTTACAAATTATGAAATAGTTCTACAACAACTATGCCATTATTTAACAATCCAACAAACTCAAATAATACTTCATACTCTTCTTCAAATAGCTTTGTTACAAAGAATAATCTTAATATAATTCTTACTGACACATATGAAAATAGTTTAAACAAAACAATTTCTAGTACAGTAACTATAAATGAAAAAGCAGGAGAAAATTGTGCAAGTAATTTAAATAGTGAATTACAAACCTTAACTTTTAATCCTTTATATACAAATACTTTAACAATTGAAATTCCAACAAGCTCACAACTTGATTTTTATTCAGCAATTTATAATTCAAATAGTTTTGAAGTTCAACATTCTACTTCAAATAATTACAATATTTACACATTTATGATTTCAAACAATGATTTATATTGCAAAAATCCAAATACTTATACAAATCAACCAACATATAATTCAAATAATGGATTTTTTCCACAATGAGCTGTAAGAAACTTTATGATGGTTAATTATCAATTTGGGACTGATGGAACGTATGAAGATGATTATGATAAAGCAAACTTTTATGATCCAACACCATTAATGTGACAAACTGTAAGAAATATCACTGCTAATTGTCAAAGTGATTATGCAAAAGCTGTTGCAATTAATGAATGAGTATATAACAATATGACTTATACATCAACATACAGTTATGGTCATACAATTAGTCAAACTTTTAATCATTTAGAAGGTGTATGTGGAAATTATGCTGATTTAGCTGCTGTAATGTGCATGATGGCTGGAATGGTTAGTAGAATAGTAATTGGAAATTGTTCAAATGCAACAAGTTATTTTAGTCCTTCTTATGTAAATCATGCATGAATGCAAGTTTGAGATCAACAAATTGGAGCATGAGTTACTTTAGATCCAACTTGAGATTGATTCTTTCCTTATGGAGATGTACAAGATCAATTCAATCTTTGCAGAAGTAATATGCATATTTGTATGGTATTGTGACCACCAAAAACTAATTATTTTAGTTATTTTACAAATCACATGTATGATGCATTATTAAATTATGGTAGATTCTTTAATTTCCCTGGTGGTAATCCAGGAATGTATTATCCAATGCAATATGCAGCAAAAATTAGTCAATTATTACAAAGCGCAACTACAATAACTGGATATGATTCAAATGTTATTAAATAAAAAAATATTTATATCAATAAATAATATAATTTTGCTAAAACACAATAAATTAAAAATATTGTGTTTTTTTTATTCAAAATATTAAATTTTATAAATAGTTTTTCATAATTAAATAAGATTAAGAAATATTAAAAAAGCAAATAAAATATTTTTTCATACAAAGAATTTGTTGAAATCTTAAATTCAAAATTGAAAAGAGTAAGAGAATTTTACATAAGTTAAAAGAAGATTTACAAATTCATTGGACATGTCTTAATGACAAATTCTAAAAAAATCATAATAAAATTAAAAAATTCGTAAAATTATTTTTAGTTAATTAGCAAATTCATTGGTTTTTTGGTTATATATCTTTATATATATGAAACACTTATTTCTAAATTTGACACTTTTATTATTGATTTTGAAAGTTGTAAATGTATCATGCATATGTATATAAATGTACTTATATTTTTGTAAGTTGATTAAAATTATTAAATATTAGATTTTTGTTTTTTAATTATTCTGGATAGTGTACTACTAGAAATAGAATCATTTAATGATTTAATGACTTGTGTAAAAGTCATTTTTTGTAATGCTATCATTCTATAAGCATTTTGCTTATCAGTTTCAGAAATATGTTGACTTTTATTGATGTTTAAAAATTCATCTAATAAAAAAACATATTTCTTTTCTTTATGATCGTAATAGCATCTTCTTTTAATACAAATTTTTTGGTTGTTATATATAATAGTTTTTTTCTTAAAACCAACAGATTCAAATCTTTTTTTACACCTTTTTATGAACAATTCATTGTCTTTTTCTTCAAGATTTTTTGTCAATAATAATTCATTGTATTTATCTAAATTTTCCATCTAAAGTCTTTTCTTATATATTAATAAAATTTAATAAAAAATGACAACTTTTTTAGTTATCAACAATTACCATTTCTCACAAAAATGAAAGTTTTCCAAAAACGTTATTCTTCATAAATTTTTAATATTATAATCTTTTTTTGCTAAAATTATTTTAGTTTTTAAAAAATAATACATCTTTGATGTATTAAAAATAAATAAATTTTGTTCATTAATAAAAAATGAATATGAAAATAGGAGTTTCATATGAACAAGAAAAGTAAAATTGTTAAACATGTAGTATCAACATTAACTGCAACTTTAATTGCTGGAGCAGTTGTTTCTGCAATTGTTAGTTGTAGTAATGAAGTGTCTTCAAATAACAATAAAAAAGAAGCTACACTTACAAAAATTAATGCTAATGGTAAAACTTATAATAAAAATACTAATCTTAATATATCTTATGGAAATAAAGTTACATTAAGTGTTAATAAAAAAAATAATGTTGTTTACAAGTGATACTGTAATGGTCAAATACTTAAGAATGTAACAAGTAATACACTAACTGTTTCATCTAATGCAACAATTAATAAATATTATGCAGAAACAATCACTAATGGTGAAGTACAAAAGTCAAATACAATTACTGTTACTCCAACTTTTAATGAAAAATTATTTAGTGCAGCAATTTTTGAACAAGCAAGTAGTAAAAAAATTATAAATGACATTGATAATACAACTTCATATTCTTTAAGATTTGAATTACTTTATAATAATGTTGCTTTATCATACCAACCAAATTGTGTATATTGAACACTAAATGGTAATTTGCAAAATGAAACTTCTGATTCATTTACTCCAACATTAAAAATAAACAAAAATCTCATTAATGCAACATGTAAAGATTTACCAGCTTTTTATGGAATTAAAAATAATACAATATCAGCAAATTTAACAATTAATTTTGCTCAGATCCAAATTAATTGTAAAAATTTAAATAATGATCAAGTAACAGTAAATTACAGTAATTCAATTTCATTACATGCAACTCCTACTTCTTTACAATCATTAGTTACTGCAGGAATTAATTTAAGTGATGTTTCATATCAATGATATGAAAATAATGAAGCAATTAAAAACCAAACAAGTCTTGATGCAATTTTTAATAATTTAACAAGAACTGCTACATATTATTTAAAAGTTACATATAAATTAAATAATGTAACATATTCTTTAACATCAAATGAAATAACAGTTAATGTTAATGACAACATTAAATTAGATAATGTAAAAGTAGTTTGCAACAATAATAATACTGCATTAAATCTCGATCAAAAATTAATAAATAATTCTTATTCTTTTTCACTTTCATATGAAAATCCACAAGAATTAAATGTTAAGGGCACAATTACTTATACTTTAATTAATAATCAAACAAACAAAATAATAACATTAACAAATAATACTTGTGCTATTAATAATTCAATAACAATCAATTTTAAAGAATTAAATGGTTTTGTTCCAGGAACTTACACTTTAAAAGCAGCAATTAGTAATTTAAACATGAAACTTCATGATCTTACTATTGCTGCTTTAACAATAACATATAATGCTATAACTATTGCTCCTGTTATGAATAGTAATATTCAACAAACTGCTGAATCTAATATTTATAATGTCAATTTCGGTAATAGTGTAACAATAAAAAATTATTCTAATAATGTTTATATAAAAAAAGTAAATCCAACTTATCAATGACAAGAATTATTAAATGGATCATGAGTTAATCTGAAAACAAATGGTAATACTAATAGTTTAATTACAAACAAGAATAATGGTGCAAATCAAACTTATAGATTATTAGAAACAATTAATAATAATTTAATTTTAATTTCAAATACTATAACTATTGCACCCGTTATTTTATTACCAAGTGAAATTAATGCTAATATTACATGTAATAATGTTAATGCTAAAAATAACACTTTAAATATTTATAGTGCAAGTAATGCTACTCAAACTTTAACCTTTAATATTAGTAATTTAGATATTAATAAAATTCAAAATTTATCAGTTGATTGATATGTAAATGGTTCGTTATTAGAAAATGGACAAAATTTAAAAAATCAAGGAATTAGTTTTAATAATAAGTATAATGTTGGTAAAAATCTTATAACTGTAAATATTTCATATACATTAAATGGATCTTATCATCATTTAAATAATCTTGCTAGTTTTGTAATTAATTACTATGAATTAAATATAACTTCATCTAATGATAGTATTTCATATGGTACTAATGCAAATAGTAATAATATTGAATTTAATAATAGTTTTTTGTATGAAGATCCATTATATCAATGAGAAATAAATAATACATTAATTGGTTCACCATCATCAATTAAACCAACAACTTTACCATCATATATAATTCAAGAACCTACAACTTTTAAATTATTAGTTTTTAATGCTAATAATTTAAAACAAGAAACCATTATTTCAAATTCTATTACAATTACACCAGCAAATACTGTTTTTAGTGCAACATTAACTACACCTTATTCTAATTCTAATAATATATTAGATGTTTATAGTAATGTTAAAGGTACTAATCCAGATACTTATAGTTTTACATTAACATTACTACAAGAAAATAATGTATATAAAGGTAGTTTAAATGGTGCAAAGATTACATGAACATTAAATAATAATGTCTTAAATTCAACAACTAATGATGCATTATTATCTTATAATGTACCAATTAGTTTATTAACTTTATCTGGAATAAATACTTTACAAGTTTCAATTCAACTAGTTGGTATAAAAACTATTATTCATGCAACTTATCAAATTAATTATAATCAATTAAAAATTAATAGTAATACTGGATATGATGGAACTTTAAGTTTAAATGAAAGCAATTTTAGTCCATTAATAAGTACTGCTTATTATTTCTGAGAAATAAAAACAAAAGATGGAACTTGATCTAATCCCTTAAATACAACATCACAAAATACATATGATGTATCAAATTTAACTTCTACAACAACATTTAGAGTTATTGTTACAAATGCTTCAAATTTAAATGATGCATCTATAAAAATTATTAGTGATCCTTATACTTTAAATCAAATTAATACTTCAATATTAGTAAACAATAATACAAATAATTCTAATACATATCAAATCTTTTATAATTCAAATGTAACTTTAACTGCTAAAAGCACAAATCTTAAAACTAATAGTAATGTAACATATAAATGATATTGTAATAATAAACTAATTAGTAGTGATACTAAAGATACATATTCATTTACTCAAACTTCAAGTTCTAATACATTTTATGTAGTTTTGTATATTGATAACATACAACAAACACAATCATCAATTGTTACAATTAATCCAACTTATGATGCAAATGATTTTAGTTTAGGAATTTATGATGAAGATAGCAATAACTTAGCTGGATTAACTATTAATGATTTGTTAAATATGAGTAGTTATGATTTAAATATTCAACTACTTTATCAAAATAATTTATTTGATATTCAACCAACAAACAATATTTTATGAACACTAAATAATGAAAGCGCACCAAATAATAATTTAGCAACTTTTAATGCACAATTAAGTATTGGTGCTAATAATATATCTGTTAAAGTCAATAATTTACCAAAAATTTATGGAATTTCAAACAATACTTTAACTGCAAATTTAACTATTAATTTTGTACAATTACAAATCACATCTAATTCATCTAAATTATCAGTTCCTTATGATGGTTCAATCAGTTTAACACAAAATGACTTATCAGTTAATTCTTTTAATATTGCATATAATATACAACCTTCAAAAGTAATTTATCAATGATATGAAATATCTAATTCTAAAACAACAGAAGTAGCTGGTGCTATATCTAATAGTGCTACGTTTAGTAATTTAAAAAATAATACAACATTTTATTTAGTTGCATCTTATAATTTAGATTGCCTTCTTTATACTTGAACATCTAATAAAATTACTATTATTGTTGAACCAGTACAACCTTTAATTAATCCAAAAATAGTTTGCAATAATACAAACAGTGCTGTTTCATTAAATTTGGATAAAACTAACCTTAATGCTAATTATACGTTTAGTATTTTTAGTAATAATCAAACAATTAATCATGTAGTAGGAAATGTTGTTTATAGTTTGATTGATAATGAAAATAATCAAACAATTACTTTATTAAATGATTCAAGTTCTTTAAATTCATCATTTAATATTAATTTTAGTAAATTAAATAATTTCACACCAGGAAAGTATAGTTTATATGCAAATATTAATATTCCTAGTGCTAATGGTCAAACATTAAAATACAGTACTAAAGAAGTTACGTCATTTTTAATAACATACAGTACTATAAGTATTTATATCAATACAAATCTTAATAAAAATGTCGTGCAAGTAAATGATTCTAATTCATACAATGCTAATATTGGATCTAACTTCACAATTTTACAAAATTCAAACAATATCAATGTAAATGGAGTAAGCACATATCAATGACAAATTTATGAAAGCAATGCAACTTGAAGCAATGTTCAATCAAGTGCTAATACTGATCATTATATTATTTCACAATTAAATAGTGCATCTAGCTTAACATATAGATTAATGCAACAAATAGATGGATTAACTTTATATTCAAATCCAATTACTATTAATCCAATCTTAGGAAGTAATGCAAGTTTATCAATCACTAGCAATAATTTAGATGCTATAAATAATTCTTTAAGTATTTATGATACTGCTCAAACAACTCAAACCTTATCTTTAAATTTAAATAATATTTCTTTAAGTGATTTTGATAATCCTAAAATTACATGATTTGTAAATGGAGTTGCTACTTCAGCAACTACTTCAAGTTTTAAATATCAATATGGAATTGGTGGTTATGTAATTAGTGCACAAATAAGTTATTTATCTAATGGAATAACTAAAACACTTAAAACTGCAATAAATTTTAATATTAATTCTTATAATTTAGAAATTACTTCAAATACACAAAGTGTTTCATATGGTAATAATGTAAATACTGTAACTATTGCACAAACTTTAAGTAGTTCACATGTATATGCTAATGCATCATACCAATGAGAAATTAATGGAATCATCCAACAAACTGTTTATGATTCCATGCCAACAAATTTACCTTCATATGATATTCAAAAACCAACCACTTTTAATTTAATAGTAAGAAATACTATTGATAAAACTGCACCAAGTATTATTTCAAATCCAATTGTTATTACACCATCAGATACTAATTTAACAGCGCAAATAAATAACAATATGAGTGATCTAGATAATAGATTGTATATTTATAGCAATATTGCTGGAACTACACCAAGTGAATTTACATTTAATGTTAATTTATTACAAAATAATAAGAAATATGATGGTACTTTAAATGGTGCAAATATCACTTGACAATTTAATAATGAAGCTGTAGCAAATTCATCTAATAATGATTTAACATATATTCTTCCAATTTCTAGTCTTTCTCAATATAGTAATGTTTTAACAGTTTCTATTAAATTAGTTGGAATAAATCAAACAATTACTGCATCTTATAATGTTTCATATTTGCAATTTTCTATTATTAGTAACACAGGATATGATGGTTATTTAACACCTAATATTACTAATGTACTTTATGATAATAATTTAAAAGATCAAAGTGATAGTTATTTTTGTTTTTGACAAAAACTAAATAATAATGGAACTTGAACTACTTTAAAAACTACAAATTTTCCTCTTGAATATAAAGTTATAAATTTAACGCAACAATCAACATACAGGGCAATTATTGCTAATGCACAAACATTAGCAGCATCAAATTTACAAATCATTAGTAAATCTTGTGTAGTTAATCCAGTAATAGGATCAGTTAGTGTAGCTAATTATGAACCAACTAATAATACTTATCAAATAAATTATTCTAATGTAGTAACTTTAAATATAACATCAAATGTACAAAACATATTACCAAATATAACTTATGAATGATATATCAATAATAGCTTAAATACAACTACAACTAATAATAGTTTGTCTATTGCAATGAATACTTTAAAACCACTTGCTGTTTATGTGATTATATATGTTGATAATATTATACAAACAACAACACAAACAATTTATTTAAAACCAACATTTATTGCAAACGATTTTAAAATGATTGTTCAAGAAAATGGAAAGTATGTTACTGCAAATAATTACAATGATTTTCAAGGAAAAACCACTAACAATTTTGAAGTTTCATTGGATTATGAAGAAGGAAATCAAATTATTTTTAATAATAATGACGTAATATTTAAATTAAATGATCAAATTCTTGCAAATAGTAATAAATTTGGCACAATAAATGGCTTAGTTTATACTTTTGGTAATTTAAATATTGGCCAAAATACTTTTTCCGTTTCTATTACTAATTTACCATCAGAATTTGGAATAGCAAATAATACTTTAACTTTTAATACAATCATCAATCACATCGGAGTAAAACTAACATCAAATAGCATTAATAATTCAGTAAATTATGGTGGATCAACAACTATAAGTACAACTGTAAACTCACAAAATAGTTTTACTAATGCAGGAATAGCATTAAATGAGCTAACTTATCAATGATATCAAGTAATTCCTAATACAGTTCAACCAAATCCAATACCTTCATTAAATTCTGATTCACTTACAATCACTAATGTAAAAAGTCAAGTAACTTTTTATTTAGTTGCAACTTATAATACAACAAATAGTGATGGACAAAATGTTTCATATCAATTTACTTCAAGTTATTTCACTATAAATATCTGGAAATTGCAAAATTTAATTGATCCAAGAATTCTAACTTATAATTCTAATTATAATTTAACAAATACATTAAATTTAGATGATAGTATCATAAATAATAATGGTGGAATATTTGATTTTTTTCTAAGATATAAAAATTCATCATTAATGCAAGGAACAGTTACTTATACTTTAACAAATGAACAAACAAAACAAATTATTACACTTTCAAATAACCAAGCATCTTTAAACGATGAATTTAACATTAACTTTTCAAATATACAAGGATTTGTTTATGGTGTTTATATTTTAAGTGCACAAATTGTTATTCCAAGTCCAAATGGCAAAAACATTACATATACAAGTGCACAAATTAGTCCAGTAACAATTACATATAGTAATATAAGCATTAATATAGCACCAAATTCTTATCCATCATCTGAATTATCAATTAGTGGCAATACTTGTTATGCTCAACCAGGAATCAATATAAATTTAGAAACTGGCAATGAGATTTTTATTCAACAAAAATATATATACAATTGAAAAGAATGAAAGAATGGTGGATGAGAACTTGAAGTTAGAAATACTAATGCATCAAATTTAAATGTTACTATTCCAACTGGTTATCAATGAATTTCTTTTCAACTTAAAATTGATGTAAATGGAACAGTTTTTACATCAAATCAGATTAATATTTTTATAAATAATTTACCTACTATAACACAAAATGATCCTTTTAGTGCTAATCAAAATGTAACTTATTCAAGCAATAATAATGAATATACATTGAATATATATAGTTCTAAAGAAGAAGAACAAGAAATGATTTTTTCTATTAATCAATGAAAGTTATCTACTTTGACTGATTTAAAGATTGATTGATATGTTAATAATACTTTATATCAATCAGGAAATAATCCAAAATTTAATTATGTTTATGGTGTTGGTACATATACTATTGATATTAAAATAACTTATAATGAACAAACAACAACTAACACTTTAAACTTTATTGATATTATTAATTCTTATGGTTTAGTTATTTCATCACAACAAAATAATTTAAGTTCTGGTACAAATGCAAATAATTATGGTTTATTATATCAAACATTTAATTGAGATTATACAAACCTAGTATTTGAATGATTTGTTAATTGACAACTTTATTCATCAAGCAACTCTATGCCTTATAATTTTCCTTCAATTCCTATTAATACATGTACAACTTTTCAACTAGTAATAATTAATGCAAATGATCCTAATGATCCACAAATAAAATCTAATATTGTAACATTAACTCCTATGTCACAAGATTCTGCAATCATAGGATCTTTAAATAAGTTGATTCCAAGTTCAATCAATTTAATAAACACTTATCCTTATACAGCAGCACAAAGTATTTCACCATGTAACACTAACTATACTATTCAAACAATTAAAAACATTATTATTGATAAAATTTTTAGTAATAATCAAGATTATGTAGAAATTGGTGGACTTTATTTTACTAAAACATTATTAAGTGAATATTTATATATAACTCTTCCTAATAGTGTTGAAGCATCAAATAATTTAAATGGAAGTTTACCAAATGTTACATTAAGTTTTGGTTATCAACAAAATCTTAATATTGAAGAATTTAAACAAAATTGCAATAATTTCAAAATACATAATGTATCTTCACCTAACAGCACTAGTAGTGCTGGTACACCAAATTTTATTGGAGCTTCTTTTAATATTGAAGTAGTTGGTTTTAAAGATGCAAATATAAATGATGAAAATCAAGCAGTTGTATCTGCTTTAAATTCAATATTAAATGCACAAATGCAATTTAATAATACTTTTACATTAACTGCTAATGATGCTTTAGATGGAAATAATCAAAGTAATTTAATTGATTTAATGAAACAAACAATTTGAACATCTTATATTGAAAATTCTTCTTATTATGTTAATTCATCTTTTGTTGTAAATAATGTTTTATATCCACAAGAAGAATTTCTAAATAATTTACAAATTAGTTTACCAAGTTTTGTAACATGAAAAAATAATCAAAATGGAGTAATGCCAAATATCTTGATTAGTTATGATAAATATAACTTATCAAATTCTAATGGTTATGATTTTACATTTAGTAACTTCAATAATTCATATAATGCAATAAATCAAAATAATTATGCTTGTGTTTCACAATTACTTAAAGAAATTATTACAAATAATACAATCCCACTAATTAATTATTCATTATCAGCAAGTCAATCAGTGCAACAACAAAATCTAAATGGATTTTTTCAAGCAATTAAAAATGCCATTGTTGCTGAAATAAAACAAAATATTTTTACAATATTTAACACAAGACTAAATTCTAGTTTAATTTTTAGTATTATTGAAAATTTAACAATAGATTCTTGAATCATTCCTACTGCAAGTTATGAAAGTTCTGGAACAATACAAGGTATAGTGTTTAGTTACAATAATCTTGTTATTAATAATGGAGCATACACAATTACTAATTTAGTAAAGGTTAATAATCAACAAAATTCAAATGAATTAAACATCAATTTTACAAATTCTGAATACAATATTAATTTACAAAATGGTAATAATTTAAGCAATTTTAGTATTGAACCAGAAGTTTCAAATTGACAAAGTGATTATTCAATGAGTTATTACATTAATATTGCTAATGAAAATATGTCAAATTTATGTATTGGAACTTATAACAATATTACTGCATTTACTTTTTCAAATGCTTTAATTAATCTAATAAATAATAATCCAAGTTATATTGCAGATCAATATTTAGTAATTACATTAACAGCAAGTATTAATAATTCAAGCAATAATGTCTTAAGTTCTTGTAGTACTAAAATTATTATTAATAATAATCAATTATTTTTATATGCTTCGTCTAATAATGTATCAGCAGTAAATTTAAATTGTTATAATAATCAAACTTACTCATTATTTTTTAATAATTATTTGTCAAATAATAATGGTAATACATACCAATTAGTAGAAGTTGTTAATCAAATAAAAACTACAAGAACTATTACAAATATTGATTATAGCAATATTCAAAATTTATTAATAACTCAAACAGCAAATACAGGAATAATAACTTATTATTTACAAGAACTTAATTCAAATAACGATGTAATAGCAACATCAAATCCTGTAACAATCAGCTGTTCACAAATTGGTGGAATTACTTTAACTAATGCAAATATCAATGATAATATATTAAACGTTAATTTAAATACAACTAATACTGCAACATTAAATATTCAAAATAATACAAATCTTAGTTTTAATGAAAGCAATATATATTATGAAATATCAACTAATGAAAATGAATGAGTACCAATTACTCAAACTTCAAATTTATTTACAGTACAATTCGCAAATAATCAAATAGTATTTAGTAATTTAGCAAGTAATATTAGTTTTAATATAAAAATCATGAATCCTTTAAATAATTTATATAGTAATATTGTTACTATTCAAACTAATATTAATTCATCAGTGTGAACTAGTTTTACTTTCAATAATCAAAATTATCAAGTTAAACCGAATGCAAACGCGTTTTGTAAATTATTGAATGTTAATCAAAATCAAGAATTTAATTTAACATTCAATCCACCAAATATTAATTTATCAAATATTGCATTTAATTGATCCATATTGCAAAATAATGTTTTTGTTACTCAAGGAAGTAATTCAAATATCTTTTCAACAACTTTTCAAAATAATGGAACTTATATTCTTAGATTACAAATTGGTTGAACAAATAATTATTCAGCACAAGCTTATACATATTTCTTTAAAATTAGTGTAAATTTAACAAGTACACAAATTGATCAAATTCAAACAGAACTAGACCAATTTTGTTCTAATCAACAAAATGTATTAAATGTAATAGAAGCTTATTGAAATAATTCTCCAAATGGATTATTACAATGAATGAATACAGCAACAAATAATAATTACACCTTAGCACCTAATGTAAATCCAGTGAATTTTGATCAATATTTTAGTATTGTTAATTTGCAAACTGATAATCAAGAAGATGGATTAATTCAAGCAGTTGTAAATACTTTACAACCTATTAGTCTTGTAAAAGAATATTATAGTTCAACAGGACAAGAATATGAATTAGCTCAAACAATACCAGCAAATACAAATATTATAGTAACAACACCTTATCAATTAAGTCAGATTACTTATCAAGTAAATAGTAATGGTGAAACTCAACTTTTTGAATTGTATATACCTTATGAAGTTGTTTCACAATACAATATGGGATGACAAATACCATCAATTGATGAAACTGGAACTATTAATTTTTACAATATAAATCTTTGTCCAATAAATATTAATAATTTAAATTCAAATGGTGCTTTACCTGATTTTACAAACACAATGATTGCACCATCTAATGTGGTGATTTGAAATATGAAGAATCCTGATGAAATTAACATTAATTATAATGCAATTGGAGGTTCATGAATTAGTTTTAATCCATTCTTTTATCCTGCAGATGTATTAGATGTTACATACACTTGATATAGAGCAATAGGAAATCAAATGAATGTATCAAATATTAAAAATGCAACGCAAATATCAGTAACAGATACACCATTTTTAATAATTCCTTCTTATTATCGAACATCTAATAGTACTTATACATATTATTGTGTATGTACATATCAAATAAATTCAACGCTTTACAGTAGTACAAGTCCTGATGTTTTAGTAAACTTTATTAATAATTCAACAACATCATAATCTTTAAAATAAAAGTTTAATTATATTAAAAAAGAAGGCATAAAAAATGAAAAGAAAAATTTTAAGAAATCTTTTAATAGGATCTAGTGTAATTATATTAAGTATATCAATTCCATTGGCTTTTTGTTTATCACCAAAAAAGCAAAATATTAATAATAATTCAAGTATTATAAACAATGAAACTAATCATAAAGTAATTAATAATAATCATGTGATTGTAAAAAATACTAATAACATTACAAATACTTTAAATAATAATTCTAATTACTATTTTCATGATGGTTTTTATACCAAATTATTAAGTAATGAAAATGTTGTTACAATTTCTGGAATAACTTATTCATTAAACAATTCTAATAGTAGTGCATCTATAATAAGCATTAATAACAATATATCTAATCTAATTATTCCTGGAGTAATTCTTGCTAATAATAGTTTTTATAATGTAACTTCAATTGCAGAAGGAGCATGTTTTAATAAACAATTAAGTAGTGTTAGTTTTCCAAATAGTATAGTAAGTATTGGAGCAGATGCTTTTGCAAATAATTTATTAACAAATCTTACTCTTCCAGTAAACTTACGAACTTTAGGTAATAATTCATTTTCTAACAATCCTTTTAGTGTTGGTACAGTAATTAGTTTACCAAGTAAATGTTCTTGAAATAAAAATGCAAACTTATGTCCATTTAACAATAACAATAATGCTGGTAGTTTTAATCGATGTGTCAAATATATTATTCAAAATTTAGCAGTTTATGGATATGTTTATCAATCAAATAGTTGACAAATAGTTTCATGAATGCCACAAGTTGCAAATTTAATACCAAATGAGGTTAAAGCAGATAACAATATTTTTACTCAAACTGAACAAATAACTAACCCTGTAACACAAAAAGCTACAAATAATACTTTTAATATTCCACCTTTATCATTAAATAATGTAAGTTTACAAGACAATGTAATTGGTATAGGATTTAGTAATTATTTAGAACAAGCATATGGATTTAATGTTTCAAATAACAATGTTTCATTTTATTGAACAAATAATAATTACCAACCTGGATCAGATTTTGTAATTACTATTTCAAATCCAAATACGAATCAACAAGTTTATAATAGTAATTCTGGCAATTATACATCAGATTCAGTGCCAATTCAATATGGTGATATAGTGCAAGTTTATTATAATGAAGGACCACAAGATGAATTATATAGGTTATTAACTGGAGAAACAGCCAATCAGACTATAAATAATTTATCAAATTGTGCAATTTCTCAATATTTTTGTTATGATTATTCATCAAATAATGGTTCAACTGATAAATTTATAGTAACACAAGATGGTTTAATACCATATCAAAGTGTAATGCATGTTAATGTCAATTGTTTGCAAGAAAATGTAACATATTTTAATTTGACAGGAATAGCATTAGCAGATCATATTATTACTGCAACAATTAATGGGCAAAGTTATGAAGCATTAAGCAATAATAATGGACAGTTTAGTATTCCTATTTCAACTAATTCACCATTAACATTAGGAACTAATGTAACAGTTACTTGTAGTGGATGTTTAACTTATACAGGTCAATTAATTGGAGATAATCCAATAAATTCTGGAATTTTATTTCAATGTGGAGGAAACTTTGGAATCTTACCAGATGGATATACTGGTACTTATCAATTGTGAAATGCTTCTTCAACTAGTATGCCATTATTTAATAATCCACAAAATTCAAGCAATGATTCATACTCTTCATCCAATAGTATTATTCCTAATGAAACTGCACTAAATATGACTCTTACAGATTCATATGTAAATAATTGAAACCAAACAATTACAAGCACCATAAACATTAATGAACCTGCTGGACAAAATTGTGCAAGTAATTTAGAAACTGAATTACAAAATTTAACTTTTAATCCTTTATATACAAATACTTTAACAATTACAATTCCAAATATTTATACAAATTATTTATTTTCAGCAATTTATAACAAGAATATGATTAGTTCAAAATATTCACAACAAAATAATGCAACTACTTATACATTTACTATTACAAACAATCAATTGTATACAGATAATACAACTTCAAATACATCACTAACTGGTTCTAAAAATAATTATGGTTTTAATCAAAATTGAGCTGCTAGAAATTTCATGGTTGCTAATTATACGTTAAATGGTTATGGTGTTTATGAAGATGGATATAATAAAGCAAATTTCTATGATCCTACACCATTAATGTGAAAAACAATAAAAGAAATAACTGCTAAATGTGAGAATGATTATGAAAAAGCTGTAGCAATTAATGAATGAGTATATAACAACATGACTTATACTTATACATACACTTATGGTTATACAATTAGTCAAACCTTTAATCATTTAGAAGGTGTATGTGGAAATTTTGCTGATTTAGCAGCTGTAATGTGCATGATGGCTGGAATGGTTAGTAGAGTAATAACTGGTGATTGTTCAACTGCAACAAGTTATTTTGCTCCATTTAGTACAAATCACTGTTGAATTCAAGTTTGAGATGAACAATTAGGATCATGAATTACATTAGATCCAACTTGAGATTGATTCTTTCCTTATGGTGATGATCAAGATGAATTTAATCTTTGTAGAAGTAATATGTTTGTAAATGTTGTTTTTTGACCACCAAAAACAAATTACTTTAGTTACTTTGCTAATCATATGTATGCTGCATTATTAAATTATGATGATTACTTTAATGTACAAGGTGGAAATTCTGAATCTTATTATCCAATGACTTATGCTGCAGGACTTAGTCAATTATTACAAAGTACAACTACAATAACTGGTGATAACTCAAATGTAATTAATTAATAAATTGCTAAAAGGTTTTAAGTTATTTTGAAAGATAAATAGTAAAGTTTTTTTAAAAATTGCTAAAAGTATTTAATGAATAACATTTACTACTTATTTTTTCTAAACAATCATGATGATTTTATTTAAATACTTTTCTTTTTTTCTTTAATGATTTTTTTATAAAATGATTACTATCTTTTTTTTAAAAAAATCTCTTTTATCTAACACGATTCTTATTTTGTATCTAATAATAATTGATGATGATTTATTTTCTAAAACATCTTTTTTCTTCTTATCTAAAAACATCAATAAATTCTAAGAATAATGCTTATCAATATTATTATTTAATGAATATTGTTAAAACAAAACTAAGGCTAAATGAAATACTATAATTCATTCATTATTGTAATAATATAAAAAAACAAGAAAAATTGTCTTCAATCACTACAAACAAATACCATAATAGTCTATAATAAGAACATGGAACTTAAATTCTTATTAAAAGTAACTTTGTGCTCCATCAATATCTTATTTCTAAAAACAAAAAAGATGATAAGTTTTTATCTCATCATTCTTCTTAAAACTTATATCTTATTTGG
>JAGBPV010000032.1 GCA_017633195.1 bacterium | reverse complement strand
TCAATTAGGTAATAGACACTTACCAGCACAATTTGATGAAACTAGCATGTATGTTGAATATGACTATTTAGTTGAAAGATTATTAAAACAATTAAATATTGCATATGAAATTATTGATACAAAATTAAAAGAACCTTTTAAACACATCAAAATAGAAGGTGGACATGATGAAGTTAGTCATGATGCTAGAAAAGATATTAATAAGGATGCTGATAAAATTCATAGTCATGATTTAAGTGAACATGAACACACTCACAATCATGAACATGAAGAAGAACACATTCATTCTCATCAACATTCTCATGGTGAATACACTCATGTACATGAACATCCTGATGATGACGATGAACATCATCACATCCATAATCATGATCATGAACATAGACACGGTAACTTAACACACTCACATTTACATAAAGTAACTGATCATCATCATGACCATAATGACTTTAAGAATGGAATGCATACTCATGATCATGAACACAAACATGAAAATCATGATCATGAACACACACATCATTCACATGAAGAGGAATAGAATATGGAAATTGATAAATTAAAAAAGTACAACAACTTAACTTTATTACAAATTTGTAGTACTGTATTTCCTACTGGTGGATTTAATCATTCCTTTGGTTTAGAAACTTATATTAATCAAAATAAAGTAAAAACTAAACAAGAATTATTAACTATTTTAAAGACTTATTTAAAAACTCAATTCTTATTTAATGATGCATTAGGAATGAGATTATTAGATAAGGAGTTAAAAGAACATGATGATAAATTTATATTAGAAATTGATGAATTATTTCATGTAGCAACTTTACCAAAAGAAACCAGAGAAGGATATAAAAAAGTTGGAGTAAGAACTGTTGAGTGTTTAATAGATATTATTCCAGATTGTAAAGAATTAGTTGCATACATGCAAGCAATTAATGATAAAAAAGCGCATGGAAATGCTGCAGTTGCTTATGCAATCGCTTTTAATTACTTGAATATTGATATAGAAGAAGGAATTGAAAATTATCTATATATGAATATTCAAAATTTAATTCAAAATGCCATTAGAGCTATTCCTTTGGGCCCATCAGATGGAATTTATGTTGCTAATGAAATTAAACCATTTGTTAAAGAAACAGTATCAGCTTCTAAACAATATAATATAGAAGATTTTGGTATTAATGGATTTAGTATTGAAATTGCTCAAATGGATCATGAAGAATCATTAATAAGACTATTCATGTCTTAATTATATTAAAGGAGAAAAAATTATGAAAAAACCTGTAATTATTGGAATTGGTGGACCTGTTGGTTCAGGAAAAACCAAATTAATTGAAGAATTAGCTAAAAGAATGTATCCTGAAATTTCTTTAGCAGCTATTACTGATGATATTTATACAGTAGAAGATGCAAGAATTTTAATTGCATCAAAAGTTTTACCTGTAGATAGAATTGCTGGAGTTGAAACTGGTGGATGTCCACATACTGCTGTTAGAGAAGACCCATCAATGAACTTCCAAGCTATTAAAGAAATGGAAGAAAAACACCCTGATTTAAAATTAATTTTCTTAGAATCAGGTGGAGATAATTTAGCTGCTACATTTAGTCCTGACTTAGTAAATTTCTCAATTTATATTATTGATGTTGCTCAAGGTGAAAAGATTCCAAGAAAAGGTGGACAAGGAATGATCAAATCTGACTTATTCATCATTAACAAAACAGATTTAGCTCCATATGTGGGTGCTGATCTTGAAGTTATGAAAAAAGATACAATAAGATTTAGAGGAGAAAATAAACCATTCTTTTTAACCAACCTAAAAACTGGAGAAGGTATTGATCAAGTCATTGAATGAATTAAAAAGAATTGTTTATTAATGAATTTATAATGATTAATAGAAAAGATCCACATCACAATTGAGTTTCTTTCATGGAACTTATTCTAAAATGTAAAGATGGAATTACTGTAACAGATAAGATTTATTACAATACTTATTTTAAAATATCACCACAAATGCATATGGATTATATCCAAACAAAAGGCCCTGGTAATGAATTAGTATATTATATTTATCATACTGGTGCAGCATACTTATCTGGTGAAGAATATGGTCAAAATATCATCATTCAAAAAGATGCTAAAGCAATTGTTACTACTGTTTCACCAAACAGTATATATGAATGTAAAGATGATGAATTTGCATATCAAGAAGAATATACTCAAGTTGATGAAAATGCTTATTTAACTTACATAACTGATGACATCATTGCTTATGAAGGTGCTAGATATAAACAAAAAAATACTTTTAAACTAAGTAGTAAAGCTCATTTAATATATTCAGATATGATTGGTCCTGGTTGAAGTGAAAAAGATAAGGACTATACATTTGAATGAATTAAATTTAAATCTGAATTTTATGTTGATGATAAATTATTTAATTTAGATAATTTAAGAGTTGAACCTAAAGAATTAGAAATAAATGCTTTAGGATATATGGATGAATTCTTATATATGCCATCAATATTTGTCTTTGATGAAAGAGTTAATGAAAAATTAATCCTTGAATTAAGACAATATATTAAACAAACAATTAAGTTTGATCATAAGATTGGAATTAGTAAACTAGATGGTAATGCATTTGTAATTAGAGCATTAACAAAAATGGAAGAAGATGGTAATGCTTTAGTTGTAATTTGTGTAAACTGAATTAGAAAACATCTTTGAAATATGGTTGAAATTAATTTTAAAAAATATTAATAACACCATATTTTTTTATACCAATATTTTAAAAGTGATATAAATAATACCAGATATTACTTAACAAAATGTTTTGTAATTATCAATATAAAAATTATAAAAGGAACAAAAAATGTCAGCAACAGAATGACTTCAAAGTACTAACACCGCTGATAAAATGCAAATTTTACTTGCAATTTCTCAAGGTTTAGCTATTATAAGTCCATTAGCAATTTGTGTAGCATTCTTTAGTATTGTTGGTACATTGACAATTGGTATTAGTGTTTTACCACAAACAATTGATACAATTAAGAACCAACAAACACAAACATTTTCATGATTAATGTATGTGTTCTTAGTAGTAGGATGTTTCTTCTTAATGATCTACGGTATTGGTCTAGTAGAAGCAGGAGGAGCAATTGAAGGAACTTACTATAGTGCTGCAAAAGATGGAATTACAGACTCTAATGGTGATGTAATTATACAAAACAGTGGTTCATATATAAAACAAAATATGAATTACACTTACTTAGCATTATCTAATTGATTAGCAGATAAAAGTGATGTAAGTGGTAAAACAAATGCAGATGTAATTGATGCATGAGCACAAAAAAATAGTTATGATAACTCAAATGGTTTATTATTAATCTTTGCACTTGTATTATCAGGTAAAACTACAATTACAAACACATCAGGTGATGCTGTATTAACTGGTCTAACAGCATTCAACCCACAAGACTTCTTATACACAGTTAATGCTAAAGGTGACCATGAAGGATTAAAAAATGTATTAGTAGTAACTGCAAGTACATACAGAAACTACCAAGTTAACTACACAACTCCTGGTGGATTACTAATTATTGGTGAAGGTTTTGCTTCATTAACATCAGCTATCGTTCTATGATACAAAGTTAAAAACATGATGATGGCTAAAAAAGAAGGTATCAGCGAAGCTGAATACTGCACAAAATTATTAGAAGAAATTAAAGCAAAGAAAGGAGCAAAAAAATAGTATGAGTGATATAGCTGGATGATATGGTTTTTTACCTACTTGAGGTTTAGTTTTCCAATTCATGGGTGCAATTATTATTGCTGTTTGTTATGCTCCAGGAACAATTGCTTCTTTAAGAAATAGACAAACTCAAGATATGAGTTGAAACATGTGATTAATTACAGTATTTGCATTAACATGTTTAGCTATCTTTGCAGCTTGTGGAATTGCATCAGATCCAGGTGCACAATTTGCAGTAGTATTCTGCTGTGAAACCATCTGTGATATCTTCGCAATCTTAATTCTAGCTGTTAAAGTTCTTAACAATATGAAAGCAAAAAGTCTTGGTATTACAGAAAGAGAATTCTGTGAAAAATACGCAAGTGAACACCCAAAAGCAATGCACAAAAATGCATAATTAATCAAAAATAATTTTGTTAAAAATAAAAAGCTCTGTTTAAAATAACAGAGTTTTTTATTTGTGAAAAAATAAAGAATATTTAATAATTTATTAAAATATATACATTATGAAAAATAGTACAAACTTAAGTTCATCACATACATTTGATAATCCATTATTAAAGATCAAGCATATAAGTAATGACTTTAAATTAATATTTTATTTGTCCATCATTTATGGAATAATTTTTGTTATTGCGTGTTTTTTAATCATTTATGGGGCAATTGGATTAAGTGAATATTTACCTAAAATTGATATATTTCAAGATAAATCACTAACTTATGGAACTGGACAAAATTATGGTGGATGAATAGCAATTTTAGTAATTGGATTAATTTTTTTAATAAGTAATTTTGCAATTTTTCCAATAATAACTACAAGGATTGTTTATAAAAATTTTAATAATTTTGATTTCATATTAAAAAAATGTCATCCAAAACATGTAAAAGGAAGAACAGTTCAAGCATTTTTAACAAAAGAAAAAAAGAAGGAAACTTTAATGTATACTTTTAATCTTGTTTGATCTTGAATTATAGCATTTGATATTTTCATGGGATTAGATACAACTTATAATTCAATGTTAAAGAAAAATGGTACACAAAAATAACAAATACCCCCATCAGGGTATTTTTTATTTAAAATTTTTATATTTTATTTTTCATTTAATGAAGAATTTTTAAAAAATGTGGTACTTTTTAATTGTGTGTTTAATATAACTTACGAATAGGAGGTTAAGAATAAATGTTTTTAACAAATCGTGAATTAGAAAAACTAGTTATTGCAGTTGCAGCTGAAGTAGCTAGAAAAAGAAAAGCAAGAGGTCTTAAACTAAATCATCCTGAAGCAGTAGCAATCATTAGCGATTACATTCTAGAAGCTGCAAGAGATGGAAAAGATGTAGCAGACTTAATGCAAGAAGGAAGAAAAGTATTAAAGATTAGTGATTGTCTTCCAGGAGTTGCTGAAATGATTCCAGTTATTCAAATTGAAGCAACATTTGATGATGGTACTAAATTAGTTACTGTTCACAACCCAATTAGTGAAAACTAATAGGAATTAAGGAAATTATAGAAAGGAAATAGTAAATATGATTCCAGGCGAATATCATTTTGCAGATGGTGACATCGAATTAAATGCAGGAAGCAATCCAATAAAAATTACTATTAAAAATATTGGAGACCGTCCTTGTCAAGTAGGAAGTCACTTACACTTTTTTGAATCAAATCCTGCATTAGACTTTGATCGTTCAAAAGCTTGAGGAAAACACTTAGATTTACCATCAGGTGCTTCAATCAGACTTGAACCAGGTCAATCAAAAGAAGTTACATTAGTTGACTTCAAAGGTAAAAGAGAAGTATATGGTTTTGATGAAAGAGTTGAAGGTCCATTAGATAATGCTGACATCAAAAAAAGAAGTCAAGATTATTCATTTGGTACACTTCAACACAAACCTGAATTCTTACCAGATTACTCATTAGTTGCAATGAAAGTAGAAATTACTCCTAATGAACATACAAAAAACTACTACAAAGCAACAGCAACAAAAGTAGAAACTAAGAAATAAGAAGGAGGACTAAGATAATATGGCTCTTAAAATTACAAGAAAAGCATATGCTGAAGACTATGGTCCAACAACTGGAGATAGTATTAGATTAGGTGATACAAATCTTTGAATTAAAATTGAAAAAGACTACACTGTATATGGTGATGAACTAAAATATGGTGAAGGTAAAAGTTTCAGAGATGGTATGGGTGCAAACTCTGTTGTTACAAGAGAACATCCAGATGTAATGGACTTAATCATTACCAACGTAGTTGTATTAGACTATACAGGTATTTATAAATGTGATATTGGTGTTAGAGATGGAAAAATCGCTGCAATTGGTCATGCAGGTAACCCATTATTACAAGATGGTGTTAACATGATTGCTGCAGTTAACACAGAATGTATTTCAGGTGAAGGATTAATTGTAACTGCTGGTGGAATTGATACACATATTCACTACATTACACCTGATCAATGTTACTCTGCACTACAAAATGGTGTAACAACACACTTTGGTGGAGGAACAGGACCTGCAACTGGTACATTAGCTACAACATGTACACCAGGTGAATGATACATTCAAAGAATGTTAGTTGCATTTGACTCAATGCCATTCAATGTTGGTATTTTAGGTAAAGGTAATGGTGCTTGAAGTGAAACTATTGCTGAACAAATTAGAGCTGGTGCTTCAGGTATTAAAGACCACGAAGACTGAAGTGCAACAAGATCATCATTAGATAACTCATTAAAAGCATGTAGAGAATATGATGTTCAATTAGCAATTCACACTGACTCATTAAACGAATCAGGATTTGTTGAACATACTGAAGATGCATTAGCTGGTAGAACAGTTCATACATTCCACTCAGAAGGTGCTGGTGGAGGACACGCTCCAGATATTATGGAATTAACAGGATATGATTATGTTATTCCATCATCAACAAACCCAACATTACCTGCAACACATGATAGTGTTCCTGAATTAGGTGATATGTTAATGTTCTGTCACCACTTAAATCCTGCAAACCCAGAAGACGTTGCATTAGCAAAATCAAGAATTAGACAACAAACTATTAATGCTGAATCAGTATTTCATGATTTAGGAATTATCTCAATTGTTTCTGCTGACTCACAAGCTATGGGTAGAGCTGGTGAAACTGTTCTAAGAACATGACAAATGGCTGACAGCATGAAAAAACAATTTGGTTATCTAGAAATTGAAGGTTTTGGAAAAGACTCAGAATACAATGATAACCTACGTGCTAAGAGATATGTATCAAAATACACAATCAATGCTGCTATGGTTGAAGGTGTTGATGAATACATTGGATCAATTGAAGTTGGTAAATATGCTGACTTAGTACTATGAGATCCTAAATTCTTTGGTGCAAAACCTAACTTAGTATTAAAATGCGGAATGATTGCAACTGCTTTAATGGGAGATGCAAATGCTTCATTAGCAACTTGTGAACCAATCGTTTACAAACAAATGTTTGGTGGATTAGGTAGAGCAGGTCAAGAACAAGCAATCACATTCGTATCAAAATATGCTTACGAACACAATGTAAAGGAAAACTTAAAATTACAACACAAAGTTCTACCTTGTCATGGTGCAAGTACATTAAAGAAATCAGATATGAAATGAAACAACTGAGCTCCAAAAGTTAAAGTTGCTCCAAGAACTTTTGAAGTTACAGTTAATGGTAAGAAGATTACTAGCGTTCCACAAGCTGAAATTGCTTTAAACAGACTTTACTGATTATACTAATTTAGTAATTTAATTAACAAAATAAGTTTATGATATAACTAAGAAAGACTAATCTCAAAAAGTTTAGTCTTTTTTAATCTAAACAATAAAATGATTATATGATATAAGAATATTATATTAAGTTAAATTAAATAAATCATCACTAGAATTATACATATTCCTCTTTATTAATTATTCATTTAATATATAAAAAGCATTAAAAAATGTAAATTTTAAAGCAATAAGATGAATTGTTTAATGAAATCTATAAAATAATATTTGAATCAATTGTTTTTAAAGAAAAGTATTATTTATAAAAAAAGCACACCATTAATAAAGAAAATATTAATTAAGCAATAAAAAATTTGTAAATTTCATGATTAATTGTCAAGGTGTTAGTAAGAGTTTTATAATATTTCTTACAAAATAAAAACGTTTCTAATAATTAAAAGTGCAATACTTTTAAATAAATATTGCACTTTATGTTTTAATTTTATATATAAACTATAATTATTTATTGAAGTTTAATTGCTGTTCCATATACATGTAATGCAGCAGCTTCAATTGTAGGAATTTCAACAAATTCAAAGCGAACCATAATAATGCCATCTGCTTGAAGTTGACTTGCTTTTAGTTTTAAATCTTGAATAGCTTGTTCTTTTAAATATTCATATAATTTTTCAAAACTTCCTATTCTTCCTCCAAAATTAGATTTAAAACCAGCACCCATTTTAGAAAACATGTTTCTAGCCATAACAGCATGTGCACTAATTACATCTAAGATATCATATGGTTTATTATATAAATCACCAGTAGTTAAAAACATCTTTAAATCCTTTCTAATTATTATTTTATTCAAATAATAGAATAATTCCAATTTAATGAATTTATATAAATTTATACTGATTTTTTTAATAAATTTAGAACTTTATAAATATCTACAAGTATTTCTCAAATACTTAAAAATACTTTTAATAAATTAAAATAAAATGTTTCTTGATTAATTAATTTTAAAATTTTTTCATTTTTTTTAAAATCAGTTAATGAATTATTTGATAAATAATTCTTTAATCCAATTGCACTACTAAATGTTTTATCATCTTTTAAATTTTCAAAGAATAGTGAATTATTTAGAACATTAAAATTAAATACAAAGTCATTTTCTTTAAATTGATCTAAATCTAAATTATCTATATATAAATAAAGAAGAAATCCATATTTTAAAAAATTTTGATATTCTTCATTTTCAATATAATCAATTAATTTTAATCTATTAATTTTTTTAATAATTTCTCTAAACATAGAATCATCATTCAATATATTTTTATCTAGATTTTCTTCTAAATATAAATATTTAAATTTGCTTGCTTTAAATGGATTGTATAAAAAAAATAAAATTATATAATTATATTGCTTATTAAGTAATGATAAATCATCACTTAATTTATTAATATGTTTTTTATCAAACTCTTGTGGTGATTCAAATTTAATAATTTGATTGCTATAATTATTCTTAAAAGTTGATTGTTTGATATTAACTTTTTTGTTTTCTCTAAGTTTATCTATTAAATCATTGATTGTTTTTTTATTTAAAGAATAATTAGTTATTAGATAATTAATAAATAATTCTAGTGCATTATTTACATAAATACCAAAATGAGATGATTCATATTGAATTAAGTACTTTAAAGTAATATTTAATGAATACTCTAAATTACTATCAAATTCAAGCATAAACTTTGCACTAATAAATAATGCATTTTGATATTTAGTAAAAATTTCTGATGCTTCTTTTTTATTTATATTTTTAAATAATTCATCTGGATCTTTATATTTGCTTAACATTAAACCAGAAATATATATTGGAATAAAATTATTTAATGTTTTTTCATAATCTAAAATAATATTTAAATTTTTAATAAAAGCATGTTTTCCTGCATCATCATTATCAAAACTTAAAATTATTTTTTTTAAATTTTTAATATAAAAAATCAACTTTAATTGATTTAATGTTAATGCTGTTCCCATTGTTGCAACAGTATTAACAAAATCATTATTAACTAAAGTAATTGCATCCATATATCCTTCAACAATAATGATTTCATCATTTGTATCAATAACATTTAGTGAATTATAGTTATATAAATTGTTGCCTTTTATAAATTCTTTGCTTTCAATTGAATTGATATATTTAGCTTTACTTAAACTAGTAATATCTCTTCCACTAAAACCAATAACATTACTTAATTTATCAAAAATAGGAAAGATTAGTCTTTGATTAAAAAATAAATAATTTTCTTTTTTATTTTCATCAAATAAAAATAAATTAGTTTTTTTTAATAAATCATCTGGTATTTCATCTTTAAAATTTTCTAAACAGTAATTATATAAATTATCATAAAAATTTTTTAATTTAGTTTCATCAATATAACCTAAATTAAATTTATTAATAATGTTTAAAGTAATATTTCTTTTATTTAAAAATTCATGAATTAATTTATTATTTATTTCCATTAATAAATAATTATTCATTAATAGCATTGCTTGTTTATTAAGCAAATAAATTTTTTGATTAATATCTAATTTAACATTATCATTTAAAGAATTAATAATTTCAATATCAGCATGACTTAACTCTAATGCTTCTTTTAGTGCACTAAAAAAATTGACATTATTTATTTTTTGCAAAAAACTAACAGCATTACCACTAGCGCCACAACTAAAACATTTAAATATTGCTTTAGTACTGCTAACACTCATACTAGGATTACTATCAGTATGAAAAGGACACAAACCTCAATAATTTGTTCCTTTTTTCTTTAATGATACTTTACTAGATATTACAGCAACAATATCTATTAATTTATATAATTCATCAAAATTAAATTTATTATTCATTTATTGGTTTGATATGTTCATTAATATAATTTGCCGCATCTTTTAATTCTAATTTAATTTGACTCATATCATCTCTATTTCTAATAGTTACAATATTAGTATTAAGTGTGTCAAAATCTACAGTTAAACAAAATGGTGTACCTATTGCATCTTGTCTTCTATATCTTTTTCCTATTGAACCACTTGAATCATAAATAATTTTGCCATTTATCTTATTTATTAAATCATCAAAAATTTTTCTTGCATATTCATCTAATTTATTTACTAAAGGAAAAACTGCAAGTTTAATTGGACTTAATCAATTTGCAAAATGTAATACTACTCTATTATCATCATCTTGTAATTTTTGCACATCATAAGCATCACAACAAATTGCATATAATAATCTTTCTACTCCAACTGAAGGTTCAATAACGTATGGAATTACTTTATTATGAGTATTTTCATCTAAATAAGTTAAATCTTGTTTAGAAAATTCCATATGTTTTTTTAAATCATGATCAGTTCTATTGGCAATTCCCCATAATTCACTCATTCCATGTGGAAAATCATATTGTACATCGATTGTTCTTGTAGAATAATGTGCTAATTCATCCTTAGTTTGTTCATGAAAATTTAGATGATTATTTTTAATTAAACAATAATTATTTAAGAAGAATTTTACTTTATTAAATAATTTTTCAAAAATTACATCAGCTTCTTCTTTAAAACAAAAGTATTCAAGTTCCATTTGTTCAAATTCTCTTGTTCTAAAAATAAAGTTACCTGGAGTGATTTCATTTCTAAAACTCTTACCTATTTGACTAATACCAAATGGTAATTTTGCTCTTTGTGTTCGATAAACATTCTTAAAATTAATAAAAATTCCTTGTGCAGTTTCTGGTCTTAAATATAAAGTATCTAAATTATCTTGAGTTACACCCATATAAGTTTTAAACATTAAATTAAAACTTCTTACATCAGTAAATTCATTATGATTACACAATGGACAACTTACATTGTATTTTTTAAATAATATTTTGTATTCTTCATTACTTAAATGATCTGAAATATTTAAATTACTATCTTTAGCTTCAATTAATTTATCAGCTCTGAATCTTGATTTACAGTTTTTACAATCAATTAAAGGATCACTAAATTTTTCTAAGTGTCCACTTGCTTTTCACACTAAAGGATTAAGCATAATGCTACTGTCTAAATTATAAACTTTAGGATCTTTAATGCTAAAGTAACTCATTCATAAATTTTTAATATTGTTTTTTAGTAAAGTACCTAAAGGACCATAATCTCAAGCATTTGCAAGCCCACCATAAATTTCACTACTATTAAAAACAAATCCATAACTTTTTAAATGATTAACAATTTCTTCTTGTGTATATTTCATATGTTTAATCCTTTATATTTATATTTTTATTTTATATCCTGCATGTTTATCAATTAATGCAATCAAAATAAGATTTAATGAGATATAAAATCAATCTTTTTGTTTATTATCATTAAATATTAACTTATTTTCATCATAAAAGAAATAAAAAAAATCCTTCATGAATCATAATGGATAAGATTTTTCTTTGTAATCATTACAGTTATTACATATTAATGAAGCATATTCAATACTTATAATTGTGACAAATTTATTATGACAATTAATACAATCATTAAAATAAAATTTTAATCCTAAATCAATAAAAATCAACTTTAATAATTTGCTTAATAAAATTTGATATTGTTCATCTTTATGATTGATTAAATAAATTAATAAACTATAAAAATCTTCTTTTAAATCTTTTTGATAATTTACATAATTTAAAAATATTTTAAATATTTTATTTGTTAAATCTTCTCATGAAAAATTATACAAACTAATAATTTTTTTTAATTTACTGATTTTATTAATATTTCTTGCTAAAAAAACTTCAGCTTCAACTTGATTTAATAATGAAATATTTCTTGCATTTTTAGAAAGAATCTTCTTAGTACCTAATGCAATTAAAGTTAACTTTAAATTATTAGGTAATAATAAAGTTAAAATTTGATCATAAATTTCATAATCAGAAATATTAATAATAAATCCAGTAATTACATTTTCTGCCATTTAATTATTTTTTAATAATATATCCTAATTCCTTTAAATCATTAAGATTATTCTTTCAATTTTGTTTTACTTTTACATCTAAAAATAAATTAATATTACAGTTATAAATTTTTGCTAAATCAATTCTTGAATCAATCCCAATTTGTTTAATCATTCTACCTTGTTTACCAATTAAAATTGGTTTATGACTTTCTTTATCTACAATAATTTGTGCTTCAACATTATATGATTTTGTTTCGTCATTATATTTATCTTTAATCACATTGATAGCAACACTGTAAGGAACTTCTTGTTTTAGTAATCTTAAAATAACATTTCTTATAATTTCTTTAATAATAAATTTATCATCTAAATTATTTTCAATAAAATTAATCAGATCTTCATGATCTTCAAATAAATTAGAAATATCATGAAGAATTTTATTAATATCAAATTCGTTTTGATTTACTAAATATACTTTATAAAATTCAAGATATTGTTCATATTTATTTAATAGTTCTGATTGTTTAGTAGAATTATCAAGTAAATCACTTTTATTAAGCAATAAAATAATTTTTTTATCTTTTAATTTTTGGATTTTTTTAACAATAATTTCATCTTCATTACTAAAATCTCTACTCAAATCACCAATTAAAAAAATAATTGGACATAGTTTTAGTGCACGATAAATTTCACCATTTAAAAATTTATCTAATTCATTTTTTTCTAAATGAAAACCTGGTGTATCTACAAATAAAATCTTATAATCACTATTTTCATAAATTTTAGCAATTTGGTTTCTTGTAGTTTGAGGTTTCATATTTACAATAGAAACTTGTTCATTAAAAATCTTGTTGATGATTGTACTTTTACCAACGTTTGGTTTACCTATTAATGATATTGCAGAATATTTCATAATATTTTTTCCTTATCAACTTAATTTTATTAAACTTATTTTTAAAATAAAGATACTTATAATAAATTTATTTTTTTATCTTTTAATATTTGCTTTTTCTAAGATAAGTTCTTGCAAACCAAACATCTTCTTTTCATCTTCAAGATTCATATGATCATATCCAATTAAATGTAATAAACCATGTAATACTAAAAAGCAAATTTCTCTTTTTAATGAATGATTGTATTTTTTTGCTTGCTTTAATGCAATATCATAAGCAATATAAATTTCTCCAAGAATATTAATATCTTTAGTTTGATACAAAAATGGTTGATTGTATGCTAAAGAAATTACATCTGTAACTTTATTTTTATTGCGATATTTTATATTTAAATCCTTAATCTTTTTTGTTCCAACAAACATCAAATCAAAGTAATTTAGTAAACTTGGTAAGTTTAAAAAATCATTAGCAATTTTAATTAGTTTTTTAATTGCTAATAAATATTGTTTATCTAAAGTTTTTTTAATAGAATAATTTATCTTAAAATCAATCATATATAAAAAATAGTGCAATTAATGCACTATGCTCTGTGTTGTTTATGTCTTTTTTTAGCTGATAATAAAGCTTTTTCTTTTAATCTAAGACCTGGACGTAAATAATATTCATGTCTTTGATAATTTCTCTTAGTTTCATCAGCAACGCGTTTAAATTTCTTTAACGCTAAATCTAAATTTCCATCTTCTACTAAGATTTTAGGCACAACAAATTCACCACATTTCTTTACTCAATATGATGTATTATATATATTTTTAAGACTTATTCTTGTATTTTTTTAATTCTTTTTTTAAATTGCAAAAACATCATATTTACAACTTCATCAATAGAATAAGAATCAGTTTGAATAATAATAGCATTTTCAGGCACAATTAAGGGAGATAGTTTTCTAGTTTTGTCTTGTTCATCTCTTTTATTAATATCATTTAAGATATCTATTTCTTTAATATTAGGATTAATTTGTTTTAATTGCAAATATCTTCTGTGTGCTCTAATAGTATTTGATGCATCTAAATAAAACTTTAAATCAGCATCTTTAAATACAACACTTCCCATATCTCTGCCATCAACAATAATATTATTAACTTTTGCTAAATTTAATAAAATATCATTAATAAATTCTCTTACAAAATGATATTGTGATAATTTACTTGTTAATAAAGCAATTTCTTCATTATATAATTGCTCTTCATAATTTTTATTATCTAAAGTAATTTGATTATTATTAATTTTAATTCGATCAATTAATCCATCTACTTCTATTAAAAATACATCTTCATTTAAACTAGAAAAATCAACATTATTTTTTTTTAAAAAATATGTTAATAATCTATATAAAAATCCACTATTAACATAATAATAATTAACCAATTTACTAAGTTTTTTAGCAACTGTACTTTTACCACTACCTGCTGGACCATCAATTGTGATTTGTTTATACATGATAATATAATAATATACTGATAACAATTATAATAAATATTACTTTATAAAAATTATGAATGAAATCATTAGATCTTGTATAGATAGAAGCAAATGTGATGGATGTGGTGAATGTGTTCCTGTTTGTCCTGTTGAAGCAATTGTTATTAAAGATAAAAAAGCTTATGTAAATAATACTTGTATTGGATGTGGGGCATGTGCAACTGTATGTCCGCAAGAATGTATTGAAATTAAATTAGCAGATGCAGAATTAGAATGAACATAAAAAAATATTGGCATTTAATTAAACCAATATTTTTCTTTATAACTTTTTGTTTTTATTCTTTTTTCTTAAATGTCTTTTAACTTTTTCATCATGTTTAATTTTTTTTACCTCTTGTTTTGTTAATTCTTGTACAGGAATTAGTGTATCTTCAACTTGAACTTCTTTAATTTTAGAATTTAATAAACCATATTTTGCAGCAATTTTGTGATTTAAATAAACTCTTTTGTCTTCTCCAACAATTGATTCAGTCATAATATCATGTACTTGATTGATATTTAAATGTAAAATTCCATTATCATCAACAATTAATTGTGAATTATGAATATTATTTGCATGCTGTTTTTTATCTTTATGAAATAGTTTGAAAAACTCTTTTTTAGCATTTTCTTGTTCTAATGGTGTTGATTTAATTTCTTTATTAGAATTAATACTATTTTTTAAAGCATCAGATAGAGTTTGAACTTGATTATTACTTTCATTTAATGATAATTGTTTAGTATCAGGTTTTTTTATTAATGCATCAGGATGAACAATTTTAATTGATTTAATTTTATTTAATTCTTGTTCCAAGATTATTTTCTTCTTTTCTTAGAATGTTCTTTTGCTTTAATAAATTCTTGTTCATCTGCTAGTTCTTTATCCATTTCTTGCTTTGTAATACTTGATAATGGAATTATTTGATTATTAACACTAATTGCTTTAATATTTGCATTATTTAAACCATATTTATCTGCTTCAATTTTATCTAAATATACAGTTCCATCTTCTGTGACATGTGAATGTTGATATAAATGCACTAAATCTTTTTCTGATAAATAAATAATTCCATCTTCAATTTTAGTTGAACCACTTTTTTTAGAATTATCAAGATTACTTGTAATTGATTCTTGTTGATATTTCTTTTTAAGTTCATTAATTTCTTCAGATTTAGTAATACTTGATAATGGAATAATTTGATTATTGACACTAATTGCTTTAATATCTTCATCAACTAATCCATATTTTTCAGCTTCATTTTTATCAATATATAATGTGCCATCTTCAGAAATATGTGAGTGTTGGTATAAATCAACTAGTTCATTTTCTGACAAAAATAAAATACCATTTTCAATCTTATTTTTTCTTTGTATATTTTTCTTATCATATGAATCATCATGCTTATATGTTTCATCTTTATAAAAATATGGTTTTACTACTTCTTTTTGTTCTTTAATAATCTCATCAAGATTTTGTTTATGATTAGATTGTTCTAATTCTTGCTTAATATTATCTTGTGAAATTCTTGACAAATAAGAATTTGAATACATTGATTGAATTCTTTTTTGTTCATAGTATTTCACAAAATCAATATAAGGACTAATTGCTCTTAAACGGTCAAAATTACTTGGATCCATATTAAAGAATTCATTATCAGTAAATAATGGTCTATTTAATAAAACCCTTTCTACTTCAACCATATCTAATGCTAAATCATCAACAATATTTAAAAGTTTTGAATCATATAAAACATAATCATAATTTAAAGGAATAAAATAAGAAGAATCATTAACCTTTAAATATCCATCTATTGTTCTTAAATTATTTTTTACTGCGTATTTTGCTGTATCAAATAATAAAATATTTGAATGTTGAGTACTTAAATCATAAACATTATCTAAGTCTAAATCATAATATTGATCTAAAAATAGTAATACTTCAGCGTAATTTAATACTAATAAACCACTTTCAGCATAATAACAACTATCCATTAAAATTTGACGAATCATTCTAATAAAATGTTTGATTCTTCGATCATATTTTCTATTAGGTTTTAAAGATTCACTATAAAAATTATTAAAGATATTAATTAAATTAATTTTTTCATTCACTCCATCTTTAGTAACTTTAATTTTTTCTAAATCATTATTTGCTTTAGTTTGATTATCAACTAAACCAAGTTCATGAGATGTTGCTAAAGATATGTATGTTTTATTACCTTCTTTTTGTGGATCATTAATTGCTTCACCAATATCTTTAAAGTAATCATGGATTCTTGCTTCATATTCATTAATATCTGCATTTCTTGCAGCAATTAATCTTTTATCTTTTGGTAATCTAAAAGCAACATATGAAACTTCAACTCTAAAGTTATTCATATTAATTTTTGTTCTTGGAATGTATCTATCAACTGCAACAGTAAAGTTATGTTCTAAAAAGAAAACATTATCATTTAAATAATTGTCTTCAATTGTTCCATAAGGAGCACTTAATAATTGATTATCTTCTCCTGAATAAACTTTTAATACATTGCCTTCAAATAAAACTTTTTGATCAACACTATTGTCATCAACAATTCCAAAAGTTTTTAATGCATCTTCTTCTTCCATAATATAAATCTTTCTTCTTGGATCAACTTTATATTTATTAAATTCTTGAACCAATTCAGGTTCACTAATAGTAATAACTTTTGCTGAATCTGAACTAATAGAATTATAAATTTGATTAACTTGTTCTTGCTTAATTGCTTGATATAAATCTTTTGTATATTGTTCATCATTACTTTGTGGAATTGGTGAAGAACAAACTTTTTTATTATCAGCATAATTTTGTGCAGGTGTAGTTATTTCAACAAATTGTGGTTTTGGATTTAATGATTCATTATTAATAGTTTGTTTGTTGTTTAAATTATTAACATTATTTTTGTTAATTTCGTTTTGACGTTTAATTTGATAATCTTTTTGTCCTGCATATTTTTGTTGCAAAAATAACATTGAATCATCAATTTTTTGAATTGGATCACTTTTTGCAATTTTTGTAACTTCATCATCTGATTTCAAATATGCTTCAGGAATATTTTGATTTTGTTCTTGAACTTCTGATTTAATTATTCTTGATTGATTTTCATTTTTTACTAATAAAGAATCATTAGTATTTTTGTTTTGTGCTTGCAGTTGTTGAATTGTACTAATATCATCTTGTGAAGGTAAATCATTATTTGATTTAACTTCAATATTTTTTGGTTTTGTATTTGTATTAGAAACTGAAGCTTGAATTGGATCAAGAATTGGTGAACTTAATATTTTTTGGTTTTGATTTTGGTTTTTAGTCATAATTTTATTTATATTTATTTTATTCATTAAAGACTCATTAGTATCTTTATTTTGTGTTTGTAATTGTTGAATTGTATTAATTTCATCTTGTGAAACTTGTTCAACAGTATATTTTTTTGGTTTAG
>JAGBPV010000031.1 GCA_017633195.1 bacterium | reverse complement strand
CATATGAACCATTAGGTGTAATTTTAGCAATTGCTCCTTTTAATTACCCAGTAAATTTATTAATTTCTAAGATTATTCCTGCTTTATTAACAGGAAATGTTGTTGTTTATAAATCTGCAAAACAAACAATCAATATCGGATATATGATTGCTAAATTATTTGATGAAATTAAAATTCCGCATGGTGTAGTAAATTATATTGTTGCAGATGGAAAAGAACTTGGAAACGTATTAGTAAACAATGAAAATATTAAACTATTAAATTTTACTGGTGGAACAAGTACTGGACAAGAACTAATGAAATTTCTTTCATACAAAACCAATAAGATTTTGGAAATGGGTGGATTAGATCCAGCATTAATTACTAAAAATAATGATGATCCTAATAAAATTGCTAAAGAAATTATTAAGGGTGCATTTAGTTTTAATGGACAAAGATGCACAGCTATTAAAAGAATTATCTTACTAAAAGATAATCATGAATTTAATGAAGCATTAAAGAAAGCATTAGTTAATGAAATTAATAATTTAAGTATTGGTAAGGCAGAAGAAGATGCTAATATAACTGCTTTAGTAAATAATATTGCAGTAAAAAGAGTATTGGATTTATATGATGATGCAATTAAACATAAAGCAAAAGTATTAATTGAACCAAAAGTACAAAATAATTTAATAACTCCTATTCTTTTAGATGAAGTAACAAAAAAAATGCAACTTTATAATACTGAAGCATTTGGTCCAATTCTTCCTATTATTTATGCTAAAAATATTGATGAAATGATAGAAATTGCTAATGATACACCTTATGGTTTACAAGCATCAATCTTTACTAAAGATAAAGAAGAATGATGACAAATTGCAAAAAAAATTGATGCTGGTAGCATCAATTGAAATAAATCATCTTCTCGTGGACCTGATATTTTTCCTTTTTTAGGAGTAAAAGATTCAGGATTTAATGTTCAAGGAATTTATTGATCATTATACACCACAGTAAGATTAAAAGGTTATATTGAAAATAAATAATCTTTATTCTTTACTTATTTCACTAACAATGCTTGTTTTATTATAAGCATTGTTTTTTATTAATATTTTTCTGTCTTTTAATGCAATTAGCATAAATAAGAATGATAAATCAATTTGCACTCTTATTTTATTCATTACAATACCAAAACTACCAAAAATTCCAGTATTTGTACCACACATTACATTAAATGCACATGAAGCTTGCATATTTTGTGCAACTGTACTTATGCCAACAATACCATAAGATCCAACAAAACAATAATAAGAACCAAAAAACATTGCAAATCAATATCCAGCAGTATTTACAGCACTAGTAAATGCTCATCCATTTACTGGTAAAAAGGATAAATATCCAATTAAAGCCATTGCAAAAATAATAGTTTCACCAATAAATGCAAGTTTTTTATATTCTTGTTCTACTTCTTCACCTAGATTAAACTTATAACTGTTTCTTAAATTAGTATTAATAAAATCTATTGCATGATTAAATTCATTATCATTTAATTTGTTTCTTTTTGCTGCTTGAAATAAATATTTATTAAAGTTGATAAAATAAGAACCAAAAGATTTTTTATAAGCAACTGGGACGATTAAATAATTAATAATTAATACATAAGCTCAACCAATAAAAAACATTACAAATACAAAAGTAATATGTAATCATGTACCAATTTGTGATTGTAATAATGATTCACTAAAGAAAGATAAAGTAGCTACACTTAAACAAGCATAAACAGCATTTAAACAAGCGTTATTAATCTTTGTTGCTTTTTCAGCAAAAGCTTCATAAGATTTATTATTAGGTTTAGCATATCCTAAAATTATTCCAATAATAAATGCTAATGAAAATAAACATAAAACAATTGGAACTTGTACAGGTAAAGATGGATTTTGAATTTGATGTAATGCATCATAATTTGCATTTACATTATATTGAACATCATAATTTCCAGTAAAAAAGTATGCAATTAAGAAATTAGTAATGAAGAATGGTCAATAACCTTGGTGGTTAAAGTTACTAATGCCAATAGGACTTCCACAAATAATAAATGAAACATTAGGATTGTTATTCATATCATAGTTATATAAAGGAAATACTCTATATAGATTAATAAGAAGTAACATACTTATTGAAAATCCCATAAAAATTAATGTATGTCTAAAAAAAGTTGCTCAATCTTTTTTTAAAGTTACATAATACATTGTTTTGATAATATTAAAAAATAAAGCACTTATCAAGAAGATTACTAAAAATATCATATAGATATTTCCAACAACTATTGCAAATTGCATAATCTGTGCATATCACAAATCACCATGTGCATAGTCATTAGTAATTCCATCATAGCTATTACCTCATGATACATATCAAACTTTTGCTTGAAAAGGTAAGGTAATGATTATTGAAAGAATTAATGATACAAAAGGTAAATAACTAACTCATTTTTTATGTAGTTTTTTAATAAGAATTTGAGCAATAATTAACCCAATTACAAACAAGAAAAAAACACCAACAAATATATAACAATTTGTAGTGCTCATTCCAAAAACTTCTTGGGCTTTGTTAGCGTATGTAAAATTCATAATATTATATTTTGAAAATTATTTTATACTTTATTTACAATATTACAAAAAAGCAAAAATAAATTTTTTTTAAATATAAATAAAATATTTTTAATTAAGTAAAATATTAACTACAACTTTCACAAACTTCTGAAACTTCTTTTTCAGTTTTACAATAATAAAAAGTTTTCATTCCTAAACTAAAACCAAATAAATGTAACATCATAAATTCAGTTGCACTTGTAATTTTAGAAAAATAAATGTTAACAGATTGACTTTGATCGATATAACATTGTCTAATTGCTGCTAATCTTAACAACATATATTGATCACATTCAACAGCTTTTTTATAATATTTTCTATTTTTCTTTAATTCAGGTGCTAAAGTAGGAATATTAATAATTCCATCTTCTTTATAAAATAATTGTTGTATAGGTTCAGTACATTCTGTAGCATTAATCGATTTTCCTGTTGTAGCAGTTGGTGCTATTGCCATAATTGTTGCATTTCTTAAACCATAAAGTTTAATATCATGTCTTAAAGCATTTCATTTTTCATAATTAGGTTGTTTTTTAGTTAAATTTAATGCTAATTTATTTGCTTTATCAATTGGTAAAATTCCTTTTGCTCATTCGGTTTCATCAAATTTAGAAAATTTTCCTTTTATTTTTGCTAATTCCATTGAAGATTTTATTAATAAATAACTTAATTCTTCAAAAATATCTCTGGTTAAATCTAATGCATTTTCTTCATCAATTACAGTTTGTTTTGTTGCT
>JAGBPV010000030.1 GCA_017633195.1 bacterium | reverse complement strand
TTGCAGGAAGTGGTACAACTGGACAAGCAGTATGAGAACTAAATAAACAAGATCAAGGAAATAGACAATTTATTTTATGTACAAAAGAATTTGATAGTGATGATAACAATAAAGCAAATGATATTGGATATGGTGTTTGTTTTGAACGTTTATATAGAATAAGTACTGGTAAAAGTACAAATAATGAAAGTTTTGAATGATTAAAGAAAAATGAACGATTTAATAAAGCATTAGATGTATATAGTATTAAACATGTAGATATTAGCATTAATAAGAATGCACATAATGAATATTTAAATGAAATAGATTTTAGTATTTATAACACCTTAAATCCTAAATTAAATCTTAATAAAGATAATGCATATTCTATTCTTGCTCCACTATTAGATCATATTGGAGAAGAATAATGATAGTACTAAAAGAATGCCAACAAACTGCTGTTGATGCTTTATTTGAAAAATATCTAGAATCTAAAAATCAAGTTCATAAAGAAATCTATTTTCAAGCTCCAACAGGAGCTGGAAAAACTTTAATATTATGTACATTATGTGACAAAATTGTTCAATATAATAAGAAATGCATTATTTTATTTGTAAGTATATCAACTGGAGATATTCAAGTACAAAACTATGATAAATCTTGTTTATATCAATCAAAAAATAATTATAAATACACTTCATATTTAATTAAAAGTCCAAGCAAAAATAATACTAATTCTAAACTTGATAGTATTATTCAAATTCCTTTAAGAAATCATTATGTTTATTTTATAGGAAGTAGTAGTTATAAAGATAAAGCAAAATTACGTGAAGAATTAATCTTAGAATTATTTCTTGATAATGCTAAAAAAGAAGGATATGAAATTATTTACATTCGTGATGAAGCACATATTGGAACTAAGAAAGAAACAAGTGTAAAGAATTTAGATCAATTATTAAATAAATATGCAAATTTAACATATTATGTTTCAGCAACTTTAGAACAAATAGAACACAAGATTAATGTGCAAATACAAGATATTGATGCTATTAATGATGGATTAATTAAAAGCAATCAAATATTGTATTCTAAAATTAATAGCAATATTACTAGTGAACAATTATATGAAAAAGCATTAGAAGAATTTAAAGATGTTAAGAAACAATATGAGCAATTAAATTATGGAATTAATCCATGTATACTTATTCAGATCAAAAATACTAAAAAAGAAGATAAAGATAAAGAACAAGCATTAATAAGAAAATTAACTTCTGCTATTGATAATAAAGGTTTAAAGTATTTGGTTTATACAGAAGAAAATAAGAAAGAATCAAATACAAAATACTTTAATAATAAAAGTAATTTAACACAAAAAGAAAAAGAACTAATTACTGCAAATGATTCTAATATTGATGTCATTATTTTTAAAGTTGCTTTAGCTACAGGTTGAGATATTCCTAGAGCTAATATGTTATTACAATTAAGAGAAATATATTCAGATACTTTAGATGTTCAAACTATTGGAAGAATTAGAAGAAATCCTTTGGCTAAAGTATTAAATAATAATGAAAAGATTTTAGATAATTATTATATTTATTCAAATGTTCCAAAGAAAAAGAGTGATGAATATCAAACTTTAAAACATAATGAACAAGTTGTTGTATTTAGAAATTTTGCAACAGTAATTCTACAAAAAATACAACAAGATAAAAACATACAAAATCAAAAAAAGGAATTAGTAAATGTTTTTGAAGAGTTAATTAAAAAATTTAAAGTAAAAACTCAATTTAGTAATAATAGTTCAAGCAAAAATACATATCATAAATTGCTTGCATATGTCAATGATATGATTCTTATAAATAATTCATATGAATTGCAATTAGACTTATTGTTTTTAACTCAAGAACATGATCAAAAAGTATCATTAATCTCTGATAAATTTATTAATGTTTTTGAAGTTGAAGATACTTGAAACAAAAAGATTCTTAGTTATAATGATGAAGCGTTTTTAAAATTTATCAATGAGTTTATTGCATATTATGCTAATGAAGAAAAAATGAATCCATATGCAATTAAATTATTCTTATTAGATCATAGATATGAAGATATCTTCAACTTCTTAATTGAACAATATAATTTAAGCAAAAAAGATCAACAATATAAATATATACAAGGACCAATAGTTTCTTTACCAAATGTAACAATACAATATCTAAATAAACAAAAAGAAAAAAATGAATACAAATTAAAAGAAAACTTATTGAAATATCTAGAAATTTCTTATTGAATTCCTGGTGATGAAGAAAAAAATAAAGATGTAATATATAATGATTCAGCTGGTGAAACAAGTTTTATTAAAAAAATAATAGAATTTTTTAAGAATATACCAAAAGAAAAAAATACTCATCTAATTTTGTTCAAAAATTATTTAACAAATTCAGATTTTAGATATGAATATATTGATAAACAACCTTTTGTAAAAAAACGATCACATTATCCAGATTTTGTTGTTGAAAAAAATAATGATATATATGTCTGTGAAGTTAAATCACAAACTGATGATTATGACTATTCAAAAACACAGGAGTTAGAAGAAGCATATCAAGAATATTCTAGATTAAACGATTATCATTATTTATTATTAAGATGAAATAATAAATATGATAGTTTTAGTTGAAGACATTATTATCATGGTAACTTATTACAAGAAGAACAATATCAACATGATTTAAATGAAATATTTAAATAATGCTAATCATATATTTAATTTAAGTTATATAATGATTGCAATAAGATATTTTTGTTTTCAAAATAATGATGTATGCAATATTTACATATAATTTTTTAAAACTTAAGGGAGACATTAAAATTTGTATATTTCCCTTAAAATTATCTCAAATGGCAACTAAAAAAAGTTGTCATTTTTTTGGTATAAAAACTTTTTGTATTTTTGTTTAAAACATCATTTTGTTGAATTAGTAACTGTTTTGTATTTTGCATATTCAATTCATAGATTTTTACAGTTATTTGATTCATATAGATTGAATAGTCAATTCACTCATTTGGTTTTAATTGTTTGGACATAAATGCATCATAATCCTTTCTTGTTTAAAGTTTTTTTGTTCAAATTGAATATCCACATTTAAAAATAGTTTTTTATTTTTTTTATCTTTAATTATTGTTTAATTAAAGATACATTATGATGACAAAATAAATTAATATTTTTTTCTTTTTGTTATGTTAATATGAAAAAGAAAGAAGTAAAGAAAATATAAAGAAACATATACATGAAAAAAGTTGTAAAAATATTAACAAGTAGTTTTATAGCAATTTCAGCAATAACTGCTGCCGTAGTTGTACCAATTGAAATTACTAAAAATAATAATACTAGTAATTTGATAGTAACATCAAATACTAGAAGCAAACAAAATTCAAGTAATATTAATCAAAGTAAAATTATAACTAATGAAAATCTAAATATAAATTCAATTTTATTATCTGATATTCCTGAAAATAAAATTGATAATATGATGAATAATTATTTTATTTCTAATTCATCCAATGAAAATAGTGCTATGTTTATACAAACTTCAAATATTCATCATTCAAATTATAATAAAGATAAAATAATCATTCATAAAGCAAAACAAATAGTTAATGAGTTATATACTAAGAAACGTTCTCTTATATCCTTAATAGAAAAAAATAAATATATTAGTCTTCATGAATGTTTACCACCAGGATATATTCCACCAAAAGGATACAAAGTAATTTGAGTATCTCCTCATGGTGGTGAACCACATCCTGAAATAGTTCCATGAACATATGGTTTAAGCAATCAAGATAAAGTTGATATAATCCAACAAAAATGTCAATCAGCAGTTAATACGTTAAGCAAATTAAAAGGATATGCAATCGGTTTAACAACAATTGCTACTATTACAAGTGCTGTTGCTGTAGCAGAAGCAAGTACAGGAGATGAAATTGGAGCACTTTTTACAGCTGTTGCAGCTGGTACTGATTGAAATGCAGTTTATTGAGCATGAAAAACATATAATAATGGAGTTACACCACTGCAAAATTGTATAGCAGAAATAGCAACTATTTATTCTGGTGCTTTTACAGCACATGATTTATGAGTTCTTAAAGATAAATTACCAGATGATATAACAAATATTAAAGATTGTTTAAGTAGTCTTAGTGGTCCATTAAGTGGAGCAGAAATTGCAAATGGTTTTGATATTGTTGCTGATCCAGAAAATATAGAAACTGAATCTACTTTAAATGTTATAGTATCTACAACTTGTGACATTTTAAATCCAATTTTAGACTCATTATCAACTGTTCTAGGTGCTTTCTTTAGATGTTAATTGAACACAAAATTAGTTATTTCATTATTTGCCTTTTTAAAAATATCAAATAAAAAAATAATGAAGAAAAAGATAAAAACACCATTTTATATTCAACTATTAAAAGTAAATAATCTAACATACTTTGTCATATATTTATGTGTAAGTGCAATCATTGTTTGTTCTATAATTTCTTCACATCCTGATAATACAAAACACCTATATAGATTTTATAAGGTCATGTCAAGACATGATTGATTCATTCAACTTTATTGCTGAATAGGAATTCTAATTTTATTTATTCTACTTATTATCATAATAGAAATATGTTTTATAAAGATTACAAATAAACAATATCCCTTAGCAAGGAAAATAAAAACTAAATATATAATTTCTAATTGAACATATTCATCAAAACTTCTTTTTAATTATTGAAGATATAAAAAATGAACAAAAGAAGAATATATTGAAGAACAAAAGAATAAGATCTCTTGCAAAATTGAAAATAAAAATAATAACTTATAATATAAAAATTTAAAAATAAATAATGAAACAAATAGAAACTAATAAAGAAAATTTACCAATAGAAATAATAAAGTCATGAAAATTATTTAGATTTTTAGTTTATTATTGAATAATTTTATTGTTCATTTATATCCTTTATCCTTCTTTAGTTATATTAATATTTAGTATTTGTTCTATAGATAATGGTTTAATAACATTTATTTCATTTATGATATTTGTATTGATTACATTAATAATTTCTTATTATGTAATCATAAAAATAATCATGTTAACTAATAAAACAAATAAAAAAATACCTAAATTTCTTAAAATAAAATTATTTCTTTCTCCTCTTACTACAACTTTATATCTTGTGAGATGTTTTAAAAACATAAGAGAGTGAGATTATTCAAAATTCAAAGTTGATAATGCAAATGTTGCTTTTCAGGAAGTAAATTTTAAATATCTTCCTGATTTTAATGCTACTAAAGAATGTAATTCAGCATCATTTAAATATTTACAAAAGAAATTTGAAAATGTTGCAGTTGTGTTAATCAATGATAGATTTGAAAGATATAGAATTGGTAGCATGGATGAGAACGCAATATTAGGCAAAGATTATTTATTGATTCAAAACAACATACCAAATAGTTCTATTTGAGGATTCATTTTAGGTTGATATAATAATTCAGTAACTTGTAAATGCTGATATGCTATAGCACAAAAAGGAAATAGAAAGAAAACATTTTTATCACACAAAGAAATTAGAGATAATGTATATGTTTTGGAATATATTTATACTCCATTTGCATGAGCTTGTTTTTCAATAAGAATCCATTTTAGAAATTTTAAGAAAATTAAATCTAGATAAATCAATATTAAACTAGGAAAATGTAAGTTAATAAAAAGTCATTAATAAGAGAGAACTTTTTGTTTTCAAAATAGTAATGTATGCAATATTTACATATAACTTTTTTTATAAAACTTAATTAAAACAATTTATTTAGAATTATATATAATTGCTTTGAATTTTAATTAATATTCAGATCCAATATCTATGTTTGCTATTTGCTTAAACAATTATTAAATCTTTATAAATTTTAGTGAAATTAAAAAGAAAAAATCATTATTGCAATTATGTATTGAAAAGATTATGAATCAAAAGTTTAATTAATAACAACTAATTTAACTTTATCAACAAATATTTCATTTATAATAAAATAAAAGAAGATACTAATTAATGGAAGAAATTAACATGAAAAATAAAAAATTTGTAATGAATAAAGAATTTTTAGAACAAAGTGATAAAAATTTTAGAAATGAAGAATTTTATAAAAATGAATTTGCACCATTAATAGAATCATTAGGAAAAAAATAACTTAAAAATAGCTAACAAAAGATATGAGATTTGACTTTTTGTCTAAATCTCATGTCTGTGTCTATGTCTTCATCCATTAGATTTTTATATTCTTCTTTAATACCAACCTTATTTAATTTCAAATTCACTTCTCCAAAAAAACTTTTTTTATAATTATGAACTTTATGTTTATTTCAAATTATAAAATACTATATTATAATGAATGAAATATATTATCATTATTGATTTAAATGAACACTTTTAAGATAATAAATACAAGAAAATATTAAGTAAATTAATAGTAGTTCGTATTTTATATAAGTGGTATTTTTATAAACTCCCTTGATTTTTTCCTTTTTTTGTATAAAAACTGGCTTTAATTTTTCCGATTTTTATATAAAAACTCCCTTGATTTTTTCCGAAAAATAGTGTATTATATTGATAACTAGTATTTATGATAAAAAAAGATTTAGAACTTCATAGACATATTGATGATTGATTAATAAATTGAAAAAATAATTCTAATCATAAACCTGCTTTAATTAAAGGAATTAGACAATCTGGAAAAACTTATTCGATTGAGAAGTTTACTAAAAATAATTATGAAGTAGTAATATATTTAAATTTTTGAGATAACCCTGAACTTATTGATGTATTTAAAGGAAAATTAGATATAAATACTATTATTAAAGAATTATCTGCAAAGATTCCATTACCAAATCTTATTGACTATAAAACCGTTTTTGTTTTTGATGAAGTACAAGATTGTCCACGTGCTTTATTGTCTTTAAAAATAAATATGAAAGAAAAGAAATATGATTTCATTGCTTCTGGTTCATATTTAGGAGTAAATGGTTATATTGTTGATGATGATACTCCAAAACCTGTTGGTTGCATTGATGAATTTGATATGAGAACCTTAGATTTTGAAGAATTTCTTTTAGCTAAAGGTTTTAAAAACCAACAAATTAAATATATTCAAGATGCTTTTAATAAAAAAGAACCATTATCTACTTCAATGCACAATTCTTTTACATCATTATTTAAAGAATATTTATGTGTAGGTGGATTTCCTGAAGCTGTTAAAAACTATGTTTTAACTAATAATATTTATTCCTCGCTTCAAATTACAAGAAGAATAACTAAAGAATTGCAAGATGATTTTGGTAGAAGACGTGGCAAAGATAAAAAACCAATTTTTCAAAATAATGAAGTAGCAAGAATTAGAAGTGCTTTTTCTTTAATTCCATCATTTTTAGGAAAAGAAAATAAAAGATATATAGTTTCAAAAATAACTGGTAAAGGTGCAAAAGATTGTGGTAAAGATGCTTTAGATTATCTTAAAGATACAGGAATAATTTTAAAAGTACATAATCTTAATATTCCTTCCATCCCTTTATCTGTAAATATTATTCAAAATCAATATAAAGTTTTTCCAACTGATATTGGTATGCTTGTTGGAATGTTAGAAGATGGTACAACTGATGCAATTATGTCAGGAAATCTTGGAATTGCTAAAGGAATGCTTTATGAAGCAATAATAGCAGATGCATTACACAAAAGAGGTGGAAGACTCTTTTATTTTGCTAAAAATTCAGGACTTGAACTAGATTTTGTTGTAAATATTAAAGCAGAATCAACAATTTTAGAAGTAAAAGCAGTTAATGGAAATGCTAAAAGTGCAAAAACTGTTATGAATAATGAAAATCATTATGGAAAAACAAGATTAATTTATATTAAAGATTCAAATATTGGATATGCTAACAATATTTTAACAATCCCACATTATATGGCATATTTATTATTTGAATGATCACCAATGTTTGCAATAAAGTAGTTTGTTGATAAATACAAAAAAATATGAAAGTATCGGGAGGCATTCATTTTTGTGGGAATGACTAATTAATGGCAACTAAAAAGTTGTCATTTTTTTTATTAAATTTTATTAAATATATAAGAAAGGATTAAAGATCGAAAATTTTGATAAATACAGTCAATTTTTATTGACAAAAAATCTTGAAGAACAAGACAATGAATTGTTCAGACAAAGGTGTAAAAAAGATTTGAATCTGCTGGTTTTAGGGAAAAACAATTATATATTGCAAACAAAAAATTTGTATTAAAAGAAGATACTATAAACAGGGAAATACAAATCGGACAAAAAATAAATTTATATATTTAATTGTAAATGATTTTTATATTCTATTGGTGTCATTCAATTTAACTTTTCTTGAATTCTTACATTATTGTAATAATTGATGAAATTTGCAATTTCATT